>JALVTX010000084.1 GCA_027035825.1 Mariprofundaceae bacterium | reverse complement strand
TGGGCGGCATACGCGCCGGGCGTGGCGCAAGCCGGCGGGCGCATGGCCCGCGAAGGGGGGCTGGGCGGGATTCGATGCTCGGCCCTGATTCTTTCCACGGGGCGGATTTTGATGCTTCATGGAACGGAGCTGGCCGGGCATCCGGGCGTGATCGCCCTCGTGGGGCGGCGGACGCCCCGGGGGCTGAACGACATGCTGGAAGAAATCCGGGCCGCCGTGGACGCGGCACTGGGAGGGGGCAAGCCATGACGGCGAGTTATGTGAAGCCATGCCGGAAACGGTTGGAGGCGTTGCTGGAGGAAGGCGGCATCGAGGCGGCCGTGCTCTGCACCGCCGATGGCTTGGCGGTGGCGCACGCGGGCGAGGCGGGCGAAAGCGAGCGCGTGGCGGCGATGAGCGCCTCCATGCTGGCCCTTGGCGACGCGATGATCGGCGGCGGCGACGGCGAGGCGGCGGAATGCCGGCAGGTGGTGGTGGAAGCCGATGGCCGGGTGATGACGCTGATCCACGCCGGCGAGAACATGGCGCTGGCGGTGACGGGCGCGGCCGATGCGACGCTGGGCATGGTGCTGGGCCGGGCGCGGCGGGCGGCCGATGAACTGGTCGCCATCGTGGCGGAGTCGTCCGACGCGGCGGAAATCGAGGAGCATGGCCAACCCACGGGCGCGAGCTTGGAGGAGTTGGTGCAGCGGGTGCTGCGCGAGGCGGCCGAGGCGCGCGGCGGTTGACGCCCGCCGCCTCGCGGCTAGTTTGCCACATGGCGGCTGCGGGCTTGTTCAGTCCGTCATGAATCAAATCGATGAGAGGAGCAACACTATGCAAAAAACGCTTGAAACGCTTGTCGGCGACGTGGACGGCGCGCTGGGCGCGGCCGTGGTGGATCTGAACACCGGCCTGCTGCTTGCGGCGCACCACAATATTCCGTATTTCACCCAGTCCTACGTGGACGCCGTCGGCGCGGCGGCAGTGGACATGTTCCGCGGCAAGAACATCCAGTCCGTGGAGAAGATGCTCTCCGCCCAGCGGGGCGAGGAAGTCTCGCACATGATCAAGGAAATCCAGATGACGACGGACAACACCTACCATTTCATGATGATCGTGCCGAACAAGCCGGACGCCCTGTTGATTCTGATCACCAAGAAGACGACCAACCTGGGCATGGGCTGGACGGCCACGCGCAAGGCAGCGGCGGCGGTGGAGCCGCTCTGCCCCTGAGGCCGGCATGACGTGATGGTTGCATCCCGCCCCGTTCCTCCCGAACACGCGGGATGCGGCGGCCGCCTCCGGGCGGCCGTTTTTTTTTGCCTCTGTTGGCGTTCTGGCGAGAGGCGAGCGCGGGATCAGCGGCCGGATTTCAGGCGCTGGACGAGCTGCTCGGGGAAGCCTTCCTCCAGCATGCGTTGCATCACGGGCAGGGGGTCGTAGTCCGCGCGCAGCAGCTCCAGCCGGCCCTCGGCCGGGTGCCAGATGGCGGCTTCCGCGCCCGGCCGCCCGCCCCGGGGCTGGCCCACCGAGCCGGGGTTGACGAGCGCCGCCTCGCAGCCGGTCATGTCCTGGTGGGGCGTGGCGTCCAGATCGTGTGCCATGCCATCCCGCAGGGCATGTACCCCTTGCAGGTGCGAATGCCCGTGCAGGCACAGGCGCAGGCCGCGCTCCCGCATGTGGGCCAGATTCCGCTCATAGGTGGAGGCATAGACATAGGCGCGGAAGAAGTGCCGGTCCACCGGCGCGCCATGCACCGCGAGCACGCCGGGCGCGGGCGAAAGCCGGGCGGGCAGTTCCGCGAGCCACTGGCGCTCCTCGCGGCCCAAGCGGGCCATCGTCCAGTGCGCGGCCCAGGCGCCGCTTCTGTTCATCGCCAGGTCGGTCTGCCCGAGATGGCCGATGTAGTGGTCGTGATTGCCGCGAATCACGGTCGCGCCCAGCTCGATGAGCCGGGCGATGACCTCCGACGGATACGGGCCGTAGCCCACTACGTCTCCCAGCACCAGGAACTGGCGAACGCCGCACGACTCCAGCAGTGCCAGCGCCGCCTCCAGCGCCGGCAGGTTGGCGTGGATGTCCGCCATCAGACCCACGGGCGCGTCCATGTCCAGCTCCCGGCGGGGCGCGGCGGCCGTCCGGGCGGGCGGCATCAGCCCTTGCAGCAACGCCCGGCGCGAGGTCTCGGCGGCATCGTCCAGGTATTGATCCTTGACGGCGGCGTGAATTTGTTCCACGTCGTGCGCTTCCCGCAGCTCCAGCAGGCGGGCGCGCAGATGTTCGCCAAGGCGGGCGGC
>JALVTX010000083.1 GCA_027035825.1 Mariprofundaceae bacterium | reverse complement strand
TACTCGCTGGTCACGCAGCAGCCGCTGGGCGGCAAGGCCCAGTTTGGCGGCCAGCGCTTCGGCGAGATGGAGGTCTGGGCGCTGGAGGCCTACGGCGCCGCCTACACCCTGCAGGAGATGCTCACGGTCAAGTCGGACGACGTGGCCGGCCGCACGGCGATGTACGAGTCCATCGTGCGCGGCGACATGAGCTTCAAGGCGGGCATTCCGGAGTCGTTCAACGTGATGACGAAGGAGCTGAACGCGCTGGCCATTGACCTGGCGATGGTGAAGAAGCCCGCGGATGACGAGGCCGGGGACGATGCGCCCGATGCGCGGGAAGAACAGGAAGTCGAGGAGAACTGACCATGCGTGAAATTCTGCAAATGTTCCAGAAGCCCAGCAGCATCGAGGACTTCGACGGGCTGAAGGTCAGTCTGGCGAGCCCCGAGAAGATTCGCTCGTGGTCGTACGGCGAGGTCAAGAAGCCGGAAACGATTAACTACCGCACCTTCAAGCCGGAGCGCGACGGCCTGTTCTGCTGCAAGATCTTCGGCCCCGTGCGCGATTACGAGTGCCTGTGCGGCAAGTACAAGCGGCTCAAGCATCGCGGCGTGGTGTGCGAGAAGTGCGGCGTGGAGGTCATTCAGTCCAAGGTGCGGCGCGAGCGCATGGGCCACATCGAGCTGGCCGCGCCGGTGGCGCACATCTGGTTTTTGAAGAGCCTGCCGTCGCGCATCGGCCTGCTGCTCGACAAGACGCTGAAGGAGCTGGAGCGTATCCTCTACTTCGAGTCCTATGTTGTGCTCGATCCCGGCCTGACCAGCCTCGACCAGTACCAGATCCTGACCGAGGAGGAGTACCTCGAGGCCTTTGACGAGTATGGCGACGAGTTCCGCGTCGGCATGGGCGCGGAAGCGGTGCGCGAGATGCTGGCCAGCGTGGACTTGCAGGAGGAGCGCCAGTTGCTGCGGGCGCAGATCGCGGCGACGAAGGCCGAGACCAAGCTGGCCAAGCTGACCAAGCGCCTGAAGACCATCGAGGCGATGATCGAGTCCGGCAACCGCCCGGAGCGGATGATCCTGGAAGTGCTGCCGGTGCTGCCGCCGGAGCTGCGGCCGCTGGTGCCGCTGGACGGCGGGCGCTTCGCGACCTCCGACCTGAATGACCTGTATCGTCGCGTCATCAACCGCAACAACCGCCTGAAACGGCTTCTGGAGCTGAACGCGCCGGAGATCATTACCCGCAACGAGAAGCGCATGCTTCAGGAGGCGGTGGACGCGCTGTTCGACAACTCGCGCAAGACCAAGCCCATCACCGGCAACAACCGCCGGCCGCTGAAGTCGCTGTCCGACATCATCAAGGGCAAGCAGGGCCGCTTCCGCCAGAACCTGCTGGGCAAGCGCGTGGACTACTCGGGCCGTTCGGTCATCGTGGTCGGCCCGGAGCTGAAGCTGCACCAGTGCGGCCTGCCGAAGACGATGGCGCTGGAGCTGTTCAAGCCCTTCATCTACCACAAGCTGGAGATGCGGGGGCTGGCCACGACCATCAAGCAGGCCAAGAAGCTGGTCGAGCAGGGCATCCCGGCCGTCTGGGACATCCTCGAGGAGGTCATCCGCGAGCACCCGGTGATGCTCAATCGCGCGCCGACTCTGCACCGCCTGGGTATCCAGGCGTTTGAGCCGATCCTCATCGAGGGCAAGGCCATCCAGCTGCATCCGCTGGTCTGTACGGCCTTCAACGCCGACTTCGACGGCGACCAGATGGCCGTGCACGTGCCGCTGTCCATCGAGGCGCAGACCGAGGCGCGGGCGCTGATGATGTCCACGAACAACATCCTCGCCCCGTCCACCGGCAAGCCCATCGTGGCCCCGACGCAGGACATCATCCTGGGCATCTACTACATGACCCGCGAGCGGCCGTTCGCGAAGGGCGAGGGCATGGTGTTCGAAAGCCCGAAGGAGGTGCAGCGCGCCTTCGATGCGGGCAAGGTGGCGCTGCATGCGCGCATCGTCTGCCGCATCCGCGGCCAGCGCGAGGAGACCACCGTGGGCCGGGCGCTGCTGTCCACCATCCTGCCGGAGGAGATGCCGTTCTCGGGCCTGAACAAGGTGCTGACCAAGAAGGACGTGGCGGCGCTCATCGAGGAGTGCTACCGGGTGGCCGGCAACAAGGCGACGGTGCTGTTCGTGGACCGCATGAAGAACATGGGCTACGAGTTCGCGGCCCGTTCGGGCGCCTCGTTCGCGCTGGACGACGTGGTCATCCCCAAGGAGAAGTACGACCTGGTGGCGAAGACCGA
>JALVTX010000082.1 GCA_027035825.1 Mariprofundaceae bacterium | reverse complement strand
GCGGCGGAGGCGGCGGGCGTGAGGCTGGAGCTGGCGGCGGACGAGGGCCTGGAGCTGCCGATGGAGGAAGGGGATGCGCTGCGCGTGCTGGTCAACCTGCTGGACAACGCCATCCGCCATTCGCCCGGGGGCGGGGTCGTGCGCGCCGGGATCGCGCGCGTCCGCATGGGTGGCCAGGCATGGGTGGAACTGGCCGTGACCGACGAGGGGCCGGGCATTGATCCTCGCCACCTGCCGCGCGTGACCGAGCGATTCTACCGCGTGGAGGACGCGCGGGGCCGGCCGGGCGAACGCGGCGGGCATGGCATGGGGCTGGCCATCGTGGCCGGATGCGCCGAGCGTTACGGCGGCGAGCTGGTGCTGGCCAACCGCCCCGAAGGGGGGCTTGCGGCGCGGCTTCGTTTTCCGTTGCGCGAAGAAAAGGCGGAGGGCGGGACGGGAGCATGACGCGGGGCAAAACCGGGAATTGTCGGAAGCGCGCGGGTTTGTCAGCGTTCGTCGCCTTGCCGGGCCGGGGATGGTCGGTTGCTTGGCGGACGCGGCGATTGAAGAAACGATGAAGAAGGGAAGGGGGGAAGAAAGGCCAATGAGGGCAAGCGCGGTCAGGTGGGCGGGGTGTATGCTGGGGCTGCTGCTCCTGGCGGGCTGCGCCAGCGCGCCCAAGGGGCAGGTCTATGATCCGCTGGAGAAGGTGAACCGCGCCACGCATGCCCTGAACCGGGGGCTGGACAAGGTGGCGCTGAAGCCGCTGGCGCGCGTGTACGAGGGCGTGACGCCCAAGCCGGTGCGGGGCATGGTGCACCACTTCTTCGACAATGCGCATTACCCGAACACGGTGCTCAATGATTTTCTCCAGGGCAAGGGCAGGCAGGGCGTGGCCGATCTGGGGCGTTTCGTGGTCAACACCACGCTGGGCATCGGGGGGCTGTTTGATCCGGCGACGTCATTGGGGCTTGCGCGCCACGAGGAGGATTTTGGCCAGACGCTGGGCGTCTGGGGCTTCGGGCCAGGCGCCTATCTGGAGATTCCCGTGTATGGCCCCAACACGGTGCGCGACGCGCCGGATATCGCGGTAAGCACGCTGACCAGCGCCGTGTTCTGGCTGGGCTGGTTCGCCGGGCCGCAGGTGAGCATTCCGCTGTCCATCCTGTATGCGGCGGACAGGCGCAGCAGCGCCTCGGGGGCGTTGAAGTTCGTCAACGAATCGGCGATGGATCCCTATGTATTCCTGCGTGATGCGTGGCTCCAGCACCGCACCTACCTGATTTACGACGGCAATCCGCCCGACAGCGAGGACGAGTTCGACGACGAGGATTTCGGCGATGAGTAGTCTGCTGGACGCCTGGCGCGCGCGGCGCGACGCCGGGCCGTGGATCATGGGCGTGCTCAATTGCACGCCCGATTCGTTTTCGGATGGCGGCCGGCATGCGGGCGAGGCGGCCATCCGCCACGGACTGCGCCTGTGGGAAGAGGGCGCGGCCATCGTGGACGTGGGCGGCGAGTCCACCCGCCCGGGAGCGGCGCCGGTGTCGCCGGAGGAGGAATTGCGGCGCGTGATGCCGGTCATCGAGGGCCTGTGCGCGGAAGGCGTGGCGGTGTCCGTGGACACCTCCAAGCCCGAGGTGATGCGCCGCGCGGTCGCCGCCGGCGCGGTGATGATCAACGACGTGCGCGCCTTGCGCGAACCCGGCGCGCTGGCCGTGGCGGTGGAGGCGGGCGTGGACGTCTGCCTGATGCACATGCGCGGCACGCCGGAAACGATGCAGCAGGACGTGGAATATGCCGATGCCGCCGATGAGGTGGCGCGCTGGCTGGAAGCGCGGGCGCGCGCCTGCGTGGCGGCCGGCGTGGCGGAATCGGCCATCGTGCTCGACCCCGGCATCGGCTTTGGCAAGCGGATCGAGGACAACCTGGCGCTGATCGGCGCCATTCCCCGCCTGCGGGCGCTGGGTTTCCCGGTTCTGATGGGGGTGTCGCGCAAGTCGTTTCTCGGGGCCATCACCGGCGCGTCGGTGGAGGATCGGGAGATCGAGACGGCGGCGGCGGTGGCTCTCTGCACGGCGCTGGGCGCGGACGGCGCGCGCGTTCACGACGTGGCGGCGCAGGGGAGGGCGCAGAAGGTGGCCGCGGCGCTGCGGCCGTTCCTGCCCGGCGGCTTCTTGCCCGCGGAAGAGGGGGGCGTATCATCCCGGCGATGATGGCCAATCTCGGTTTCGGCGTGCGGGACGCGGTGGACATCGCCCTCGTGGCGGTGGTGGTCTACTTCCTGCTGCGCCTGATTCGCGGCACGCGGGC
>JALVTX010000081.1 GCA_027035825.1 Mariprofundaceae bacterium | reverse complement strand
GCCGCCAGCCTGTTCGAACGCTTTCCCGACCATGACGAGGGCGATCTCACGCGAATGCGGGCGGCGCTGGTGCGACGCGAGGCGCTGCTCGCCGTTTCCCGCGACTGGGGGCTGGGGGAATGCCTCGTCGTCGGCGAGGGCGAGCGCGACGCCGGCGGCCGGGTGCGCTCGGCCTCCATCCGGGCCAACGCGGTGGAGGCGGTGATCGGCGCGGTGTTCGTGGATGGGGGCTGGGAGGCCGCGCGCGCGGTGGTGCTGGCGGCATGGCGCGGCATGCTGGAGACGGTGTCGCCGGGGGCTGTTCGGGATGCCAAGACCCGGCTCCAGGAATACACGCAGGCGCGGGGGCTTGGCCTGCCGGAGTATGTTGTGCGCGATCATGGCGTGGGCCGGCAGCCGCGCTTCGTGGCCGAGTGTTTCGTGGATGGCGCCAGCGCCGGCCGCGGCGCGGGGCCGAAGAAGAAGGCGGCCGAGATGGACGCGGCGGCGGACGCGCTGGCCCATTTGCCTGACGTCGAACAATTGCCAAACTCCGAACAATCGCCGGATGTCGAACAGTCCCCGGACACTGAACAACCGCCGGATGTGGAAGGGCCGGGGGCGAAAGGAGATTCATGAACCAGCATTCTCACGAAGAGGATCGGGCAGCGGACGCGCGCGGCGACTTTCGCTGCGGCACGGTGGCGCTGTTGGGGCGGCCGAATGTCGGCAAGTCCACGCTGATGAACCGCGTCATCGGCGCCAAGGTAGCCATCGTCACGCCCAAGCCGCAGACCACGCGCCATCGCATCCTTGGCATCTACACCGACGAGGCGCGGCAGATCGTGTTCGTGGACACGCCCGGCATCCACAAGGGCCGCGCGCGGCTGAACAAGAACATGGTGCGCACGGCGTTCGCGGCCGCCGAGGAGGCCGATGTGCTGGTCATCATGCAGGATGTATCCCGGCCGCTGGATGCGGCCACGCGGGCGCTGATTCTGCGTTTCGCGGACGGTTCGCTGCCGCAGCCGCGCATCCACGTGCTGAACAAGGTGGATCGGGTGCGCAAGGATGCGCTGCTGCCGAGACTGGACGAGCTGCGCCGGCTGGATGCGAATGCCGCGGCGTGGGTGCCGGTGTCGGCGAAGAAGGGAGAGCAGGTGCCGGCGCTGCTCGATGAAATCACCCGCCATCTGCCGGCGCAGCCGCCCCTCTACGATCCCGACTGGTTCACCGACCAGAGCCAGCGGCAGTTGGCGGCCGAATACGTGCGCGAGCAGGTGTTCCTGGCCATGCAGCAGGAGATTCCGTTCCAGACGGCGGTGGACGTGGAGGCCTTCCGCGAGGAGGGCGAGCGGCTGGAGATCGACGCCGTGATCCTGGTCGGGGCCGAGCGCCACAAGCCGATGCTCATCGGCAAGGGCGGCGAGCGGCTGAAGATGATCGGCACGCGCGCCCGCGAGGGGCTGGAGCGGCTCCTGGGCCGGCGGGTGCGGCTGCATCTGTGGGTCAAGGTGGATCCGGGCTGGTTCGACAAGCCCGCCAAGCTGCATGAACTCGGCTTGTAGTCCCGGCGGTACTCGTTTCCAACCGCATGGCTGAAGTGCGCGACGCGGCGCTCCTGCTGCGCCGCATTCCCCATGGCGACACCTCGCTCATCATCCACTTGTTGACCCGCGAGCACGGGCGCGTGGCGCTGATGGCGCGCGGCGCACGGCGCGCCTCCAGTCCGTTCCGGGCCCGGCTTGCTCCCCTGTGCGAGCTGCGCGCGGCCTGGCGGCCGGGACGCACCGGCATGGGGACGCTGACGGATGTCGAGCGCGGCGCGCTTTGGCTACCGGAGGCGCGCGCCTGGGAGGGGCTGAAGCTGCTGTCGCTGGCGGAGAAGCTGTTTCGCGAGGGTGACGGGGCGGGTTTCGATGACGTTCGGGCGGCGCTGGCGCTGATGGCCGCGCGCCCCAGGGGGCCGGGGCTGACGGCCGCGGCATGGCTCTTGCTCGCCCGCCAGGGCTGGGTGGGCGATCTCGACGCCTGCTGGCAGTGCGGCGCGCGCGCGGATGCGCTCGCCTGGAGGCGGGACGGGCTGTGCTGTCCCGCCTGCGGCGCGGGGCTGGAGGTGAGCCCCGGCCTCAGGCGCGGCATGGCTGGCTACCTGCAAAGCCCGCGGGTAGCGTTGCCACAAGCCGACGCCCGCACCTGGCGGCGCATGGTGGAGGACTTGCTGCGCCAGCACGGGCTCGGGATTTCGCTGGAGGAGGATTGATGCGATGACGGCACATGGAGCGCGCATGCATCTGGGCGTGAACATCGATCATGTCGC
>JALVTX010000080.1 GCA_027035825.1 Mariprofundaceae bacterium | reverse complement strand
GAAGGCTGGCGCTTCGCCGGCATCGGGGCCGAGATCTCGGCGCGCATCATGGAGCGCGGCTTCGACGACCTCGACGCGCCGGTGGCGCGCGTGACGGGCAAGGACGTGCCGATGCCCTATGCCGCGAACCTCGAACGCATGGCGCTGCCCAGCGTGGCCGAGATCGTCGAGGCCGCGCGCGTGGTCTGCAACCGCGCCTGATGGATGAAATCGCCGCCAGGGAACAAAGACGCAAAACCCTTTGGCTTTTGCGTCTTGATGACCTTGTGGTGAAGGGATTGAGGTGAACGATGCCGATTGATGTCTACATGACCCAGCTTTCGCCGACGATGACCGAGGGCAAGATCGTGCGCTGGCTGAAGAAGGAAGGCGACGAGCTGACCAGCGGCGAGGTGCTCTGCGAGGTGGAGACCGACAAGGCCACGATGGAGATGGAGGTCGTGGACGAGGGCGTCTTGCACAAGATTCTCCAGCCGGAGGGGTCGGTGGTGCCGGTGGGAACTCCGATTGCGGTGATCGCCGAGGAGGGCGAGGAAATCCCCGACGACTACGTGCCCGAAGGGGGCGCTCCGGCCGAAGCAGCCGCGAATGCCGCAGCCTCCGAAGCGCCGCAGCCGCCTCAGGCCACGCCAGCGTCCCAAGCCGAACCCCGGCCCGCGCCGCAGCCGGCTGCCGCGCCCGCCCCGGCGCCCAAGGCCGGCCGCATCAAGGCCAGCCCCCTGGCGCGCCGGCTGGCAAAGCAGAAGGGCATCAACCTGGCCGCCATCCAGGGCACCGGCCCGGGCGGCCGCATCGTCAAGGCGGACATCGAGCGCGCGGCGCGGCGCGGCATCAACCTGGGCCTCGGCGCGGGCGAAACGGCTCCGCCGCCCGTCCGGCCGCTTCCGGCAGGCCCGCTGCCCTATCACGAGGACGAATACGAGCGCGTCGAGAACTCGATGATGCGCAAGGCCATCGCCCGCCGGCTGGTCGAGTCCAAGCAGCAGGCGCCGCACTTCTACCTGACGGTGGACGTGGCTATGGATCGGCTGATGGATCTGCGCGCCCAGCTCAACGAGGCGGCCGAGGGCAGCTTCAAGCTCTCGGTGAATGACTTCATCATCAAGGCCGTGGCCAAGGCGCTGATGGACGTGCCGGCGGCCAACGCCACCTGGACGGAGACGCACACGCTGCGTCACAAGCATGCGCACGTGTCGGTGGCGGTGGCCATCGAGGGCGGGCTCATCACGCCCGTGGTGCGCTTCGCCGAGCAGAAGGGCATCGTCGAGATTTCCAACGAGATCAAGGAACTGGCGGCGCGCGCCCGGGCCGGCGAACTGAAGCCGGAGGAATACACCGGCGGCACATTCTCGGTGTCCAACCTCGGGATGTACGGCATCAAGCAGTTCGCGGCCGTGGTCAACCCGCCGGAGGGCGCGATTCTCGCCGTAGGCGCCACCGAGGAACGACCGGTGGTCGAGAACGGTCAGATCGCCGTCCGCAAGATGATGACGCTGACGCTCTCCTGCGACCATCGCGTGGTGGACGGCGCCGTGGGGGCCGAGTTCCTGGCGGCGCTGAAGAAGCACCTGGAAACGCCCGCGAGCGTGTTGATTTAATATCGCCGCCAAGGCGCGAAGACGCAAAACCCTTTGGCTTTTTTGTGTCTTGGCGACCTTGTGGTGAAGGGATTGAGGTGAACGATGCCGATTGATGTCTACATGACCCAGCTTTCGCCGACGATGACCGAGGGCAAGATCGTGCGCTGGCTGAAGAAGGAAGGCGACGGGCTGACCAGCGGCGAGGTGCTCTGCGAGGTGGAGACCGACAAGGCCACGATGGAGATGGAGGTCGTGGACGAGGGCGTCTTGCACAAGATTCTCCAGCCGGAGGGCTCGGTGGTGCCGGTGGGAACTCCGATTGCGGTGATCGCCGAAGAGGGCGAGGAAGTCCCCGACGACTACGTGCCCGAGGGTGCGGCCGTGGACACCGCCGCCGAAGCCGAACCCGCTCCCGCGCCGGAGGCCGCGCCGCCGGGCACGACCCCGGTTACAACCGAACAGGCGGCGGCAACGCTGGCCCAGGCCGCGGCGGCCGGGGCCGCGGGCGAGGAGGACGAGCCCGAACTGAACCTGAAGCCCGCCGGCGTCTTCAACGAAAACGGCGAGTTCGACGTCGCCATCATCGGCGCGGGTCCCGGCGGCTACGTGGCCGCCATCCGCGCCGCCCAGCTCGGGCTGAAGGTGGCCTGCATCGAGTCCACGCACCTGGGCGGCATCTGCCTGAACTGGGGCTGCATCCCCACCAAGGCGCTGCTGCGCA
>JALVTX010000079.1 GCA_027035825.1 Mariprofundaceae bacterium | reverse complement strand
TTCGAGGATGGCGCGGTTGGCTTCCGGCATCGGCAGCGTCCGCGCCCGTCGCAGGCTGGCCCAGCGCCACGGGGATTCGGCTTGCGCCGGCGCGCCGTCCACGCGGCAGGCGAAGAGGTGGAAGCATAGCCGCCGATCCGGGTAGGTGTGTTCGCGTTCGCCCAGGCAGCGCCAGCCCGTGCCCGCCAGGCCCGTTTCCTCGGCCAGTTCGCGCCGGGCGGCATCAAGTGGCCTCTCGCCCGGCTCCACCTTGCCGCCGGGGAATGACCACAGCCCACCGCAATGCACATCCTCCGGCCGCTTCAGCAGTAGCATCTCTCCGGCTTCGTTGAATGCCGCGACCAGCGCGATGGGCTCAGGTTCGATACTCGGCGTTGATGGTGATGTAGTCATGGGTGAGGTCGCCGGTCCAGACCGTGGCCGAGGCATTGCCCAAACCCAGGGCGACGTGCAGCGTGAATTCGGGCTGGGCGAACACGGCCATGCCGTCGGCGTTGCGGTAGTCCTCGCGTAGCTGGCCGTTCTCGACGATGGCCACGTCATCAGCGGCGAGGCTCACCCGGCCGCGGTCGATCTCCACGCCGGCGTTGCCAATGGCCATCAGAATCCGCCCCCAGTTGGCATCGGAGCCGGCGAAGGCCGTCTTGACCAGCGGGGAAACCGCGATGGCGCGGCCGACGGTGCGGGCGTCGGCTTCGCTGGCTGCACCGCTTACCTCAATCGTCACGAATTTCGATACACCCTCGCCGTCGCGTACGATCAGTTGCGCCAGCTTTGTGCAGACCTCGGTCAGCGCCGCTTCGAAATCGCGTACATCCTCCAGCGGCGCATGGCCGCGTCCGATGCCGTTGGCGAGCAGGTAAAGCGTGTCGTTGGTCGAGGTGTCGCCGTCCACGCTGATGCAATTGAACGAGCGATCGGCGGCGCGTTTCAGCATCGGTTGCAGTTCATCATGCGTCAGCGGCGCGTCGGTGGCGACGAAGGCCAGCATCGTCGCCATGTTCGGGTGGATCATGCCGCTGCCCTTGGCGATGCCGGTGATGGTGAAATCCCCGATGCGCATCGAGGCCCACTTGGGGAAGGTGTCCGTGGTGCGGATCGCATCGGCCGCCCGGGCCCAGCCGTCGGCAGCAAGCGTTTTGACGGCTTCACTCAGGCCGGCCTCGATGCGTTCGATCGGGAACGGCTCGCCAATCACGCCGGTGGAGGCGGAGAGCGTCTGCTCGGGCCGGCAGCCGGCCGCCCGCGCGCCGGCCTCGATCAGCTGCTTCGACCAGACCCGTTCCATCTCGCCGACGCCGGCATTGGCGTTGCCACTATTCGCGACAATGCAGCGGATGTCTTCGCCGTGCCGCTCGATGGTTGCCTGCCCGAAGTCCACGCAGGCGGCGCGGAAGCGATTCTGCGTGAACACGCCGGCCGCGTGCGCCGGCCTGTCCGAGACGATCAGCGCCAGGTCCTGCCGCTTGCCCTTCAGTTCCGGCGACTTGACGCCGCAGGAGGCCGTTCCGACGCGGAAGCCGGGCACGGGTAGCGGCGGCTCAAGCTTGGGCGGGTTTACGGCCATGAGGGGAAACCACGAAGACACGAAGACACAAAGCAAGATGCCGATGCGGACAGACGGGTTGCGCCTTGCCTGCCTTGGTGTCTTAGTGCCTTGGTGGTGAAGCGGATCATGCCGCCCGGCGCTTGCCGTGGCAGTGCTTGTATTTCTTGCCGGAGCCGCAGGGGCAGGGGTCGTTGCGGCCCACCTTCGGCTGCTTGCGCTTGAAGGTCTGCGGCGCTTCCTCCTCCAGCACCTCCTCGCCGTGGCTGTATTGCACCGGCGCGGTATCGCGCGGCTCCTCCACCGGCTGCGGGGCTTCCTCCTCCACCTCCACGTGGTGCAGCGCCCGCATCGTGTCGTGGCGGATGCGCTGGAGCATGGCCGCGAACAGCTCGAAGGACTCGCGCTTGTATTCCTGGATCGGCTGCTTCTGCGCGTAACCCCGCAAGCCCACGCTCTGGCGCAGGTGATCCATCGCCAGCAGGTGCTCCTTCCAGTGGTGGTCGAGCATCTGGAGCACGAGAAACTTCTCGAACTGGCGCATGTTCTCGCCGCCCACGCGCGCTTCCTTTTCCGCCATCATGTCGGCCAGCGCCTGGCAGATGCGATCCTCCATCGCGTCCGTGTCCTCCACCTCGCCGGAGTCCACCCACTGGCGCACCGGCGCCTCCAGCGCCAGCTCCTCCTTCAGCGCCGCGGCCAGGCCGTCCAGATCCCAGTCGTCGGCATAGGACTGCGGCGGCATGTGGCGCTCCACCAGCGTGGAGA
>JALVTX010000078.1 GCA_027035825.1 Mariprofundaceae bacterium | reverse complement strand
TTCAAATCGCGACACAACGAGGAGCAGGCATGAACCCGTTGACAGCACCATCCGCATTTCCCGCCCGCCAAGGGCTTTACGACCCGCGGTTCGAGCACGATGCATGCGGCGTCGGGTTCATCGCCCACATCAAGAACCGGAAGAGCCACGACATCATCGAGAAGGGCCTGGAAATCCTGCTCCGGCTCACGCATCGCGGCGCCACCGGCGCCGACCCGCGCGAGGGCGACGGCGCGGGCATCCTGATCCAGATTCCCGACGCCTTCCTGCGGCCGGTGATGGCCGAACAGGGCCTTGCCTTGCCGGATGAGGGCGAATACGGCGTGGGCATGGTGTTCCTGCCCCGGAACGACGACTATCGTGCCGAATGCGAGCGCATCATCGAGGCGGCCATCGCCGAGGAAGGCCAGCGGTTGCTGGGCTGGCGCGACGTGCCGACCGATGCCGCGCGGGCCGACCTGCCGGAGAGCGTTACCGCCTGCGAGCCGGTCATCCGCCAGGTGTTCGTGGGCCGCGGCGAGAACTGCGCCGACCAGGACGCCTTCGAGCGCAAGCTCTATGTCATCCGCAAGGTGGTGGAGCGCCGCGTGGCCGAGCTTGGCCGTTCCGGCCCGGCGAACTTCTACATCGCCTCGCTCTCCAGCCGCACCCTGGTGTACAAGGGCATGTTCCTCTCCCACCAGGTGGGCGCCTACTACGACGATCTGCACGATGCGCGCATGACCTCGGCCCTGGCGCTGGTGCATCAGCGCTTTTCCACCAACACCTTCCCGGCCTGGGAGCTCGCGCACCCCTTCCGCATGATCGCCCACAACGGCGAAATCAACACCCTGCGCGGCAACATCAACTGGATGAACGCCCGCCGCCACTCGATGGTCTCCGAGGTGCTGGGCGACGACCTGGAGAAGCTCTGGCCCATCATCGCCGAGGGCCAGTCGGACACGGCCTGCTTCGACAACGCGCTGGAGCTTCTGGTCATGGGCGGCTATCCGCTGGCGCACGCGGCGATGCTGCTGATTCCCGAGGCATGGTCGGGCAACAACCTGATGGACGAGGAGCGCAAGGCCTTCTACGAATACCATGCGGCGCTGATGGAGCCCTGGGACGGCCCCGCCGCCGTGGTGTTCACCAATGGCCGCCAGATCGGCGCGACGCTGGACCGCAACGGGCTGCGCCCGGCGCGCTACCTGGTGACGAAGGACGACCTGGTGGTCGGCGCCTCCGAGATGGGCGTGCTGGACATTCCCGAGGAGAACATCGTCCAGAAGTGGCGCCTGCAGCCGGGCAAGATGCTGCTCATCGACCTGGAGGCCGGCCGCATCATCGACGATGCCGAACTCAAGGCGCAGCTTGCCGCCGAGCGCCCCTACCGCGCCATCCTCTCGGAGACCCAGATCCAGCTCGAGGAGCTGCCGGACGAGGTGCCGACCATGGCGCCCGACCACGCGATGCTGCTCGACCGCCAGCAGGCCTTCGGCTATTCGCAGGAAGACCTGAAGTTCCTGATGACGCCGATGGCCGCCGCCGGCCAGGAGCCGGTGGGCTCGATGGGCAACGACTCGCCGCTGGCCGTGCTCTCCAACCGCGCCAAGCCGATTGCCGACTATTTTCGCCAGCTCTTCGCGCAGGTGACCAACCCGCCGATCGACCCCATCCGCGAGGAAATGGTGATGAGCCTGACCTCCATCATCGGGCCGCGGCCGAACCTGCTCGGGCTCGGCGATGGCGAGCCGCTGATGCGGCTGGAGGTGCGCCAGCCGATCCTCTCCAACATCGACCTGGAGAAGATTCGCCACATCGACCGCTACACGGACGGGAAGTTCCGCACCACCACGCTTTCCATGTGCTACCCGGCGGCCGAGGGCGCGGCCGGCATGGAGGCCGCGATCGACCGCCTGTGCGACGAGGCGGAGGCGGCCGTGCGCGAGCACGCCAACATTATCATCCTCTCCGATCGCGGGGTGGACGCCGATCACATCGCCATCCCCGCCCTGCTGGCGACCAGCGCCGTGCACCAGCACCTGATCCGCAAGGGGCTGCGCACCGAGACGGGCCTGGTGGTGGAAACGGGCGCGGCGCGCGAGGTGCACCACTTCTGCACCCTGGCGGGCTACGGCGCCGAGGCCATCAACCCGTGGCTGGCCTTTGAAACGCTCTACGATCTGCACCGCCGCGGCCTGTTCCCGGACGAGCTGACGCTGGAAGACGTCAAGGAGCGCTACATCAAGGCCGTGGACAAGGGCCTGTTCAAGGTGATGTCCAAGATGGGCATCTCCACCTACCAGTCCTACTGCGGCGCGCAGATCTTCGAGGCCG
>JALVTX010000077.1 GCA_027035825.1 Mariprofundaceae bacterium | reverse complement strand
GCAATGCTCGCCACCCGCGTCTCACCAGGAATGGAGCCGCCAACCATCAAGACCGCCCCGAACTCACCCATCGTGTGCGCGAACGCCAGCCCCGCGGCCACAAGCATGCCCTGCCGCGATGCCGGCAGCACGACGCGACGCAGCAGGGCAGCCCCTTGCAACCCCTGCACGCGGCCCAGCTCCAGCCATGGCTCGGGCAGGGCGCGAAACGCCTGAAGCATCGGCTGCACCGCGAACGGCAGGCTGTAAAGCAGGGACGCCAGCACCATGCCGGAAAAGGAGAAGGCGAGCGACGCGTCGAACATGGCCTGCCACGCCCGCCCCAGCAGCCCCGAAGGCGCGGTCAGCAGCAGCACGTAGTAGCCCAGCACCGTGGGCGGCAGCACCAGCGGAAGCGCGATCAACACTTCCAGCAGCGACCGCCCGCGAAAACGCTTGCAGGCCAATAGCCATGCCAGCGGGACTCCGACAATCAGCAACAGCGCCGTCGTCACCGCCGCCAGCTTCAGCGAAATCCACATCGCCGCCATCATCGGGCATCCTCCGCCAGGCGGGCTCCGAGCGCCGCCACGGCGGGCGCATCGGAGAGCTTCACGAGGGCATAGCGCACCTCCGCCAGATGCGGCCCGTCGCAACCCACCGGGACGAGACCGCCCGCCACCAGTCCATGCTCGACCATCAGACGCGCTTGAAGGGCATTGCGCGCATGCACGAGTCTCGGCCGTAGCCGAGGCCATGCGCCCAACCGCGCCAGGGCGTCACGCGCGGCCGCGCCCATCGGCGCCACGCGGGGATCGGGAATGACGATACGGCCGGGGCGGGCCGCCAGCGCCTCGCGCACGTCGGCAGCCACTTCATCTCCAAGGCGCAAGCCCACGCAACCGCGCGCAATGCGGTGAACCGGCCGATGCAATAGCCGGGCCAGGCGAGCATCGGCGGAGATGAACAGGTCGAACGGCGCGCCTCGCCGGATCTGCCAAAACAGCCGACCGCTCGAACCCACGACCCAACGCACGCGTGCATGGCGCTCCCGCTCAAACCCCAAGGCTCGCGCCCGGGCCTCGGGATAAAAACTCGATGCGATAGCCACGGTGACCGTCCCTGCCGTCCCGGCATGACCGGCGACCGGCCATGCCAGCCACAAGGTCAGGAACCCGATGCCAGCGCGCTTCACCCATCGCGCCACGTTCAACCCCCGATCTGGATCATCGAGCGTTTTTCCGTCCCGGCATCGAACTCGTAGATGCCGATCTCGGGCTTGATGAGCGCCGCGCGCAAGAACACGCCGCGTATTTCATCGTCCGAGCAGCCCTTGCGAAGCAAGTCGCGCAGATTCAACTGCCTGTCGGCGGGCAGGCAGGAGCGCAGGCCGCCGTCGGCGGTGAGACGCAGGCGATTGCAGCCCTGGCAGAACCGCGCCGACATCGGCGTGATGAACCCCACCATGCCGCCATCCCGCATGGCCCAATAACGCGCAACATCCCGGCTGCCCGCCCACGGGCGCTCGCCTGCCAGGCGCATCCGCACAGCGTCCCGGCGCAGCAATTCCCCGACGCTCAGATAATGCCGGTTCCAATCCAGCCCTCGCTTCATCGGCATCAGTTCGATGAAACGCAAGGTCAATCCTTCGCGAGCGGCAAAGTCCATCAGCGCGGGCATCTCGTCGTCGTTGACGCCGCGCATCAGCACGCAGTTGATCTTGATCGGTTCAAGCCCCACGCGCCGCGCCGCCTCGATGCCGCGCAGCACCCCGGACAGTTCGCCACCCGTCAATCGCTGGAAGCGCAGGGGGTTCAGACTGTCCAGGCTCACGTTGACGCGCATCAGGCCCGCATCCGCCAATGCCCTGGCATGGCGCGCGAGCAAGACGCCATTGGTGGTCATGGCCAGGTCCCGAATGCCCCCCAGCCCGGCCAGCATGCCGACCAGCTGCGGAAGATCGCGCCGCACCAGGGGCTCGCCGCCGGTGAGGCGCATTTTTGTCACGCCCAGTTCCGCGGCCACGCGAGCGATGCGCGCGATTTCCTTGAAACTCAGTAGCCGCTCGCGCGACTCACTTCTCCAGTCTCCGGCCGCCGGTCGGCAATAATCGCAACGCATGTTGCAGCGATCGGTCACGGAAATGCGCATGTAGCTCTGCCTGCGGCCGAAACGATCCACCAGCCCCGAGGCCGGCGGCCGGGAAAAGAATCGAACGGGCGCCACGCTCATCGCGCCAGCAACCTCTTGATCTCCGGCACGCAAGAACCGCAACCCGTGCCGGCCAGCGTGGCCGACTTCAGCGCATCCAGCGAATCCGCGCCGCCTTGCATGGCGGCCAGCAGCTCCTTCT
>JALVTX010000076.1 GCA_027035825.1 Mariprofundaceae bacterium | reverse complement strand
TCGCCGTGTTCGACGAGGTGGATGCCGGCATCGGCGGCGAGACGGCCTGGGCCGTGGGCGAGCTGTTGGCCGAGATGGGGCGCGAGCGGCAGGTGCTGGTGATTTCGCATCTGCCGCAGGTGGCGGCATGCGCCGCCCGCCATGTGCACATTCGCAAGGATGTCGAGGGCGGACGCACCGTAACCCGACTGGAGGTGCTGGATGACGCCGCGCGGCGGCGGGAGATCGGCCGCATGCTGGGCGGCGTGGGCGAGGAGAGCCTGCGCCACGCCGATGCGCTGATGGCGCGCGCGCGCGAAGCGGCCCGGGCCTGACGCATGCCGCACCGCATTCGCGTGCGCGCGGCCGAGGTGGCCGATGTGGAGGCGATTCACGCGCTCCTGGAGCCGTTCGCCGCCGCCGGGGTGATTCTGCCGCGCAGCCGGGACGACATCTTCGAGCATTTGCAGGAATTCCTGGTCGCGAGTTTCGATGGCGAGCCCGTCGGCGCCGCCGCGATGCATATCTACGGATCGAACCTGGCCGAGGTGCGCTCGCTGGTGGTGCGCGAGGACATGCGCGGACGCGGCATCGGCGGCCTGCTGCTGGACGCCTGCGAGCGCTGGGCGGCGGCGCTGGGGGTGGCGCGCATCTTCGCGCTCACCTACCTGCCGGAGTTCTTCGCGCGTTTCGGCTATGCGCGGGTGCCGAAGGAAAGCCTGCCGCACAAGGTGTGGACGGTGTGCGTGCATTGCCCGCGCTTTTCGAACTGCGACGAGATCGCGGTGGAGAAGCGGCTGAGCGACGCGCCCATCGAGCCGATGAAGCTGGCGCCGATTCTGGAGGTGGAGCAGCCCTGAGGCGCGGCCCGCGCCGCGTTATGGCTGCTCCGGTCGGGCCTTCTCCAGCCAGGCGGCGATGCGCGCCGCGGCCTCCTCGGGGTCGCAGGCGTCGGTGCGCACCGTGAAATCGGCGGCGCCGGCATACAGCGGCCGGCGGCGGGAATCCAGTTCCCGGGCGCGGGCGAGAGCGTCGCCGCCCGCGATCAGCGGCCGGTTGGCGTCGCCCGCGATGCGCGCCGCCACCACCTCGGGCGGCGCGTCCAGCCACACGGCGAGCCCCGCGCGGCGGATGCGCTCCCGGTTGGGGGCGGCGAGCACCACGCCGCCGCCGGTGGCGATGACGGCCGGCTCCTCGCGCCGGCACAGCGCCTCCAGCGTCTGTCCTTCCAGGGCACGAAAGGCGCATTCGCCGTCGCAGGCGAAGATGTCCGGGATGCTGCGCCCGCTTCGGGCCACGATGATGTCGTCCATGTCCAGGAACGGGCGCGAAAGGCGCTCCGCCAGCAGCCGGCCGATGGTGCTCTTGCCCGCGCCCATCGGCCCGATGAGGAAGACGTGCCCGCGCCTGCGCCCGGGCGCGGGGCGCTCAGTCATCCAGCGTGAAGCCGATCTTCAGCGTCACCTGCCAGTGCGCCACGCGGCCGTTCTCGATGTGGCCGCGCGTGTCGGTCACCTCGAACCAGCGCAGGTTCCGCACCGTCCCGGCGGCCTTGCCCACGGCGCGCTGGATGGCGTCCTCGATGGATTCGGTGGACGAGCCGGTCAGCTCGATGGTCTTGTACACGTGATTGCTCATGCGCTTTCTCCTCTGGCCTGAATCTTGGCTTCGATGAATGCCCGGTGCTCGACGCCGATGAGCTCGGCGATGCGGCGGATGAGCTGTTCCTCGTAGGCGTCCGCGCGGCCATCGGCCATGGCCACGCGCCACAGCTCGCGGATGACGTCGGCGCGCTCGGCCACGGGGTAGCCCCGGATGATGCGCGCGGTGAACTGGAAGAGATCGTGGGCGCGGTCGGTCTGCGCGCGGGCGCGGGCCACCAGATCGCGGATGGCCGCGTCATCGAGGGCAAAACGCTTGCCCAGCAGGTGATGAATGACGCGCTCCTCCTCGGCGTCCAGCCGCCCGTCCTGCATCATCACCTCGATCATCAGCGCCGCCACCGCCGTCGGCAGGTCGTGGGCTTCGCGCTCGGCCGGGGATGCCTCCCCCGCGAACAGCCGTTTCAGTCGTTCAAGCATCGGGCCTCCGGTTCCAACAATCGGCTACACTACCCCCATGATGCATTCAAAGCCAAACGTCATGGAGCCATTCTGTCATTGGAGGCATGGCATGGCGGGCAAGCGGATGACCATCTATTTCGACGAAACGGTGCACAAGGCGCTACGCATTAAGGCGGCCGAAACTGTCCTAGTCCACTACATATGAGACAAAGGCGTGGATTCAGGCCGCCATTCTGGGATTGAGGCTGGCAAGATACTGTGCGGGCGGTAGGAGGTTCAAGGCCTTGTGCGGTCGGATGTGGTTGTAGA
>JALVTX010000075.1 GCA_027035825.1 Mariprofundaceae bacterium | reverse complement strand
GGTCAACAATGATGGCAGATTGGCCAGTTGTTTTTGCACCTCCGCGCGACGCAAGACCATCCGCCCGCCCGATGTCGGCGGCGTTGGCGGCGCGCTGGATGCGGCGCGCGTTCCCGCCAGCGGCCGGTCCCTCAGCTTCACCCGCTCCAGCCTTCCGGCATGGCGCACCACGATGGCGCGCGGCTCCACCCGTTCCAGCTTCACGCCCGGCATCAGGTTGGCGCCCAGCGGCGCTGCCTTCTCCTCGCCCGAGGGCAGGCGCACCACGGCCCAAGATCTGGAACCAGCGGCCACCGCGCCCAAGAGCTGAATATTCAGGCGGCTGGCCGCCACCGGCCGGGCCTTGGGCCTGGCAACCGGCGCGGGCTTCTGCTCCTTGCCAAAGAGCGGCACGCGCGCCAGCAATGCCGCCGCCTCGCGGCCGGATCGAGACTCATCCGTCGTCGCGCCCGCGCCCGAAACATGCGACTTCAAGGGCGCATGCGGCGTCACAATGCCCGCCGCCACCCAAGCCATGGCCGCCACCAGCGCCAGCTCCACCGCCCAGCGGGCGCGAGCCGCGCCCCGCGCGCCCGAGCGCAGCCGGGCCGCCAGCGCCTCCGCGTTCATGTCGCCGTCCTTCGCGTCCGCATTCGCCTCACCCCGCGCCGAAAATCCAGAACCATCCCGCATTATACCAGCAATGCAGGCCCGCCGGCCATGCCAGGCCGCCGGTGCGCTCGCGCGCATGACCGAACACCAGCGAAGGGAAGAACACCAGCGCCGCCATCAGCGGCGGATGCGATGGAACATGCAGCAGCGCGAAGGCCAGGCTGGTCAGCACATTGGCGCGGCTCACCAGCCCCAGCCGCCGCCCGCCCCATGGCCGATCCAGCATCCAGCCCTGGATGACGCCACGGAACACCACCTCCTCTGCAGCCGGATACAGCCCCGCCAGCAGGAACAGCCGCCAGACGTCCCGCCAGCCCTCGTCAAGGACAGCGCCCCAATGCACGGCATCCGGCCACAGCGTCGCCGCGGCCAGCCAAACGACGGGGGCGGCCGCCACGGCCGCGAACCAATGGCGGAAACCATTGCCCCATCCATTCGATTCGGAGCCGGAGGCGCCGCCTTCGGGGGGAATGCACGCGATGTGGGAGCGGCCTCCCGGCCGCGAACCATGGCCGCGAACAGATGCGGATTGACGGGTCCGGCGCCTGCCCATTCGAGGCCTGCCCCCCTCCTACGGGCGGAAATGACGCCGCATGCGGAATCCGGAGATCACAATCGGGCCGCTTTTTGCTCCAGCGCAAACAGGCGTTCGTCATGCCCATCGATTTTCTCGCCAAGCTCCTTGAATCCGGCCGCCATCTCTTCCTTCAGCTCCGTTCGCACGCCCTGAATCTCGCCCTTCAATTCCGTTCGCACGCCCTGAATCTCTTCTTTCAGGCTGTTGTGCGAACTCCTGAGCAAGGACTCAAACAAGTCCTGCCTCCGCCGCATGGCGTCAAGCCGCTCGTTGAATTCCTTGCGGATGGCATCATGCCCTTCAAGGACAAGGCCGACCTTGCCGCTGATCTCTTCGAGAAGAACCTCGAAATGTCGCCGTTCACTTTCGGTCATGTGAAGCCCCCTGCAACAACGTCAAACCTTAATCCCGGCCCCTTGTGATGTCATCCCCGCGCGGGAACGATCCGCGACCGCTCACGCCTGCCCGCCATGTAGGATCGGCCTCCCGGCCGCGAACGTGGGGCGGTGGATTCGTTCGGGGCCTGGAGGCCCCTCCTACCGGTGGCATCGTCACCCCGTAGGAGCGGTCTCCAGACCACGAATGGATACGGTTGATGGGCTCGGGGCCGGAGGCCCCTCCTACCGGCGGGGCTATCCGCGTTTCGGCCGGCGCAGGCGAACCAGACCCAGCAGCCACGCACCCGCGGCCAGCGCCGGCAGCACCGGGTCGAAGCCGCCAGCGCCCGGCCGCATCACGCAGCCTCCGCCGCCGCCCGACGCGACCGCGCCACCACCAGTGCCGCCACCACCAGTGCCGCCACCACCAGTGCCGCCACCACCAGTGCCGCCACCACCAGTGCCGCCACCACCAGTGCCGCCACCACCAGTGCCGCCACCACCAGTGCCGCCGCCTCCAGTGCCGCCGCCTCCAGTGCCGCCGCCTCCAGTGCCGCCGCCTCCAGTGCCGCCGCCTCCAGTGCCGCCGCCTCCAGTCGAAGCCGCCGTCACAATCACCGTCCGCGTCACCGGCGTCGCCGCGTTCCCCGCCGCGTCCGTCGCCGTATAGGTCAGCGTGTACGTCCCGACCACGTTGGTGTCCACCGTCCCCGTCACCGTCGCCACAAGCCCCGTGTCCACGTTGTCCGTCACCGTCGCGCCCGGATCGGTGAACG
>JALVTX010000074.1 GCA_027035825.1 Mariprofundaceae bacterium | reverse complement strand
CCCGACGTCTACGTGCATTGCGAAACCTGCAACGGCGCGCGCTACAACCGCGAGACGCTGGACATCCGCTACAAGGGCAAGACCATCGCCGACGTGCTGGAGATGACGGTGGACGAGGCGGTGGACTTCTTCGCCCACGTCGCGCCCATCCGCCATCGGCTGGAAACGCTGCAACAGGTGGGGCTGGGCTACATCCGGCTGGGGCAGTCCGCCACCACGCTCTCCGGCGGCGAGGCGCAGCGCATCAAGCTGGCGCGGGAGCTGGCCCGCCGGGCCACGGGCGACACGCTCTACATCCTGGACGAGCCGACCACCGGCCTGCATTTCGACGACGTGGCCCGCTTGCTGGACGTGCTGCACGCGCTGGTGGATCGCGGCAACACGGTGATCGTCATCGAGCACAACCTGGAGGTCATCAAGACCGCGGACTGGATCGTGGACATGGGGCCGGAAGGCGGCGACGGCGGCGGCGAGATCGTCGTGGCCGGCACGCCGGAGACGGTGGCGGATTGCGCCGCATCCTGGACGGGGCGCTATTTGAAACCGTATCTGAAACCGGTTGCCCGCTGCGCCTGATGGCCCTAGCTTCGGCGGCCATGGACGACGCCCGGGTGCGCCGTGACAGGGAGGATTGGATGCTGAACAAGGTGATGCTGATCGGGAATCTCGGAGCCGACCCGGAAACGCGCTACATGCAGGACGGCACCTGCGTGTGCAACATCCGCGTGGCCACCACCGAGCGCTGGAAGGATCGCAATGGCGAACAGCAGGAGCGCACGGAATGGCACCGCGTGGTGCTCTGGGGCAAGCTGGGCGAGATTGCCAGCCAGTACCTGCACAAGGGCAGCAAGGTGTACATCGAGGGGCGGCTGGAAACCCGCAAGTGGCAGGACAGGGACGGCAACGACCGCTACACCACCGAGATCCGCGCCCGCGAGATGAAGATGCTGGACTCGCGGGGCGAGGGAGCGCCGCGCCAGTCCGCGCCGCAGGGCGCGCCGGCCTCCCGCCAGCCGGCGGCCAACGATCCGTTCGCCGATGCGCCGTCCTTCAACGATGCGCCGGCGGATGACGACATTCCGTTCTAGGTGGCGAGGATGGCGGTGGATTCAAGGGCCGGGCGCAATCGCGTCCGGCCTTTCTGTTTCGCTTGAACTTTAATCTCTAACCACCTGTTTTCATTGGCAAGTTACCCATGCAGCCGCAGCGGGATGCGGCGGTTGCCGAAAGCGCCGGAAAAGTGGGTGAAGCGGCCGGCGATGCGGGCGCCGCATTGGCTGCAATGGCCGTCGTCCGTGAGCTCATAGTCCAGGATCTCGTACCAGTCGCGCACGATCAGCGGTGCGCGGCACTGGGGGCAGAAGGTGGTTCCACCCTCGGGATCGTGCACGTTGCCGGTATAGACGTAATGTAGCCCGGCATCGAGCGCGATGCGGCGTGCCTTGGCCAGCGTGGATGACGGCGTGGGCGGCACGTCCATCATCTTCCAGTCGGGATGGAAGGCGGTGAAATGCACGGGCACGTCGCGGCCCAGGTGCTCGCGAATCCATTCGCACTGCCGCTTCAGCTCGTCGTCGTCATCGTTCCAGCCGGGAATCAGCAGGGTCGTGATTTCCGTCCACACATCGGTGTCGTGCACCAGGTATTCCAGCGTTTCCAGCACCGGCGCGAGATGGCCGGCGCAGAGCTTGTGATAGAAGTCCTCGCTGAAGCCCTTCAGGTCCACGTTCGCCGCGTCCATGTGGGCGAAGAACTCCTTGCGCGCCTCGGGGTGGATGTAGCCCGCGGTGACGGCCACGGTCCTGATGCCCCGTTCGTGGCAGGCGCGGGCCGTGTCCACCGCGTATTCCAGGAAGATGACCGGATCGTTGTAGGTGAAGGACACGCTGGCGCAGTCTGTCTCCAGCGCCGCGCGCGCAATGGTTTCCGGCGCGGCCTCGTCGCACAGGCGATCGAACTCCCGCGACTTGGAGATGTCCCAGTTCTGGCAGAACTTGCAGGCCAGGTTACAACCCGCGGTGCCGAAGGAGAGCACCTTCGAGCCGGGCAGGAAGTGGTTGAGCGGCTTCTTCTCGATGGGGTCGATGCAGAAGCCGGATGAACGGCCGTAGGTGGTCAGCACCATTTGCTCGCCCTCGCGCTTGCGCACGAAGCACAGGCCGCGCTGGCCATCCTTCAGCTTGCAGTCGCGCGGGCACAGGTCGCACTGGATGCGGCCGTCATCGAGCTTGTGCCAGTAGCGGGCGGGGTAATGTTCATTGGCCATGGTCGTCCTCCCGTTCACGGAACTTCTCCACCTCGTAGGTGAACAGGCGCACGTCCGGATGCCAGAAGTCGGGCGGCAGGCCGGCCTTCTGCTTCAGGTGCGCGAGAAAGGTGGCGGGATCGGG
>JALVTX010000073.1 GCA_027035825.1 Mariprofundaceae bacterium | reverse complement strand
GCTGCTGAAGGCTCGCTGCGTGGCCGGCGATCGAAGCCTGGGCGCGGCCTTTCTCGCAGGCATCGAGCCGTTCGTATTTCGCCGCTACCTGGATTACACCACGGTGACGGCGCTGGCCGACATGAAGCGGCGCATCGACGCCCGGGCCGGCCAGCGCGAGGTCGGGCCAGGTTTTGACGTCAAGCGCGGCGCGGGCGGCATCCGGGAAATCGAGTTCATTGTGCAGGCGATGCAGCTCTTGCATGGCGGTCGTCATCCCGAGCTGCGCGTCGCGGGCACGATGGCCGCACTCGCGGCGCTGCGGGATTTCGGCGTGCTGGACGAGGAGGACGGCAAGAGCCTTGCGGTGGCCTATTCCTTCTGGCGGCGCGTGGAGCACGCGGTGCAGGCCCGGCAGGGCGAGCAGACGCATCGCCTGCCGGAGGATGCCGAGGCGTACCTCGAACGCGCCTTGGGGAACAAGCCGGGGCTGGCACGGCCCATGGCCGCCATGCGCGCCCATGCCGCGCGGGTGCGCCAGGCTTTTGCCCGCGATTTCATGCCGGATGGCCGGTCGGAAGCGCCCGAGGCGGTGGACTGGCTGGCCGGGGATGTGCCCCTGCCGGACGCGTGGAGCCCGGGCGAGCAGGCGCGCGCCCGACGCGCCCTGGAACGCATTCGCGCGCAGCTGGCGCGGGGATTGTTGCCGGAGCGGTGCGATGCGGCCATCCGCCGCTTTCTGGACGAGGCCGTGCCGCGCTGGGCCGCAGACGCCAACGGCCTGGCGGCGCTGGATGGCCTGGCCGACCTGCTGGCGGCCATTGGCGGGCGAGCGGCGTTCGTGGATCTCATCACGGCGCACGCCGGCACCCGAGAGTGGCTGATCGGGGTGCTGGCTGCCTCGGCCTGGGTGCGCGAGCGCCTGTTGCGCGACCTGTCGTTGCTGGAGTGGCCCTTGCAGGCCTCGCGCGGCGCCGATGACATCGCCGCCGTGGTGCGCGAGCTGGACGCGCTTCGGCCGGGGGACGACGAGCGGGCGCTGGCCGATCTCGGCCGGTTGGTGGATCGCGGCCGGCTGATCGCGGCGCTGTGCGTGGATGCGCACGAGGCCGACCCGCTCGCGATCGGCGGCTGGCTCGCGGACGTGGCCGATGCCGCCACGCGCGCGGCGCTGCGCCTGTCGCTGCATCGGCTGGGATTGCCCGCGGATTTTCCGATGGTGGCGCTGGCGATGGGCAAGCATGGCAGCCGAGAGATGGGGATCGATTCAGATTTGGACATGGTGTTCGTGCTCGTCTGCGAGGACGCCGCCGTGAACGTGGCCGGGCGGCCGATGCGCGAGCAGGCGCAGCGGCTGGGCCGGCGCATGATCCGCATCCTGAGCGAGCGGCCGCCGTGGGGCGCGGGCTACGACTTCGACGCGCGGCTGCGCCCGTCCGGCCATGCCGGCGTGCTGGTGACCACGCTCCCGGTCTTCGAGGAGTATCAGCGGGGGCAGGCGCAAACATGGGAGCACCAGGCGCTGGTGCGGGCGCGCGCCTGCGCGGGCCCCGAGGCCGCGCGGCGGGCCGTGGACGGGGCGGTGCGGCGGATTCTGGACATGCCGCGCGATGCCGGGCGGTTGGCGACCGATGTGCGGGCCATGCGGCGCAAGATGCTGGCGCACCTGTCCAGCAAGCGCGCCGATGTCATCAATCTGAAGCAGGACGCGGGCGGGCTGGTGGACATCGAGTTCCTGGCCCAGTACGCGCGTCTGGCCTTTGGCGGGACGGATGCCGGAGATGGCCGGAGCGTGTGCGACATTCTGCATGGATTGCCCGCGTCGGCGCCGGCCATCTGGCGCGAGGCCGCCGGGTGGCTGGCCCAAACCTGGCTGGAGTGTCGCTGGATGGAGCACGTGCTGACCGTGGAGCTGGCGCGATCCATCGCGGCGCTGCCGGACGACGAACGCGCTTCCGAATGGGAAAGCCTGCGCCGCCATGCAAGGGGATCGGACAGCCCCCGCCAGCCGCGGGCGCTGCGGGAGATGATGGCGCGCGTCCATGACTGTTTCGAGCGTCTCACGGGGCCGGGAGAGGCAGGGAAAACTTGATGTTTGCATGCATTTTGCCTAGTTTCCTCGGCCTTCGCGAAAATCGGAAAATTCCTGAATGATCAACGATGGAGGCGGACATGGGTTCGATGGTGACGATTGACGTCAAGGCGGGCGCGGCGGCCAAGCAGCGCGACGATGCGGTGGTGTTGCCGCTCTTGGAGGGGCGCAAGTTCACGCCGGCCGGAGACAAGCTGGCCGGCCAGGAAGAGACGCGGGCCACGTTGCGCGCCTGGCTGCGGCGCTTCGATCACCTGGGCAAGTTTGGCGACATCGGCACGCTTTACGACGTGCCCGGCATGTTCGCGCCGCGGCCAGGCGCGCAACGTGGC
>JALVTX010000072.1 GCA_027035825.1 Mariprofundaceae bacterium | reverse complement strand
ACGCCCTACGCCGTGGTGCAGCTGCGGCGCGACAACCGCCTGGGCAGCCTGCTGAACATGGTCGGCTTCCAGACCAAGATGACCTACCCCGAGCAGAAGCGCGTGTTCCGGATGATTCCGGGGCTGGAGCATGCGGAGTTCTTCCGACTGGGCAGCCTGCACCGCAACACCTTCATCAAGTCCCCGTTGCTGCTGGATGGCGCGCTGCGGCTGAAGAAGGAGCCCCGCATCCTGTTCGCCGGCCAGATCACCGGCGTCGAGGGCTACGTGGAATCGGCGGCGACGGGCTTGCTCGCCGGCATCTTCCTGGCCGATCTCGCGCGCGGCCGGGAGCCCCTGCCGCCGCCGGAGGACACGGCGCACGGCGCGCTGCTGGCGCACGTCACCCGCACCCGGGTCGAGGATTTCCAGCCGATGAACATCAATTTCGGCCTGCTGCCGCCAGCGCCGAAGCGCGAGGACAAGCGCCGGCTGGGCAAGGCCGAGCGCCGGCGCAAGGTCTCCGAACGGGCGCTGGCGTCGCTGGAAGCATGGTTGCCTCGATGAACGCATGGCCGCTATGCTTGCGCGACCATATCTCGCTGGAGGAGGGCTTCACCATGAAACGGACGTTTCTTGCACTGACGGTCGCCATCGGCATGGGTTGCGCCACTTCCGCGCAAGCGGACGGGTTCGCGCTCGGCGTCAAGGCCAGCACGCTGGGCGCGGGCGTGGAGGTCACCACCAACCTCGTGCCCATGATGCTCAATGGTCGCATTCAGCTCAACGGCTACAACTACAGCACCACGGTGAACCAGACCGATGTCAGCTACGATGCGAAGCTGAAGCTGTTTTCCGTTGGCGCCCTGGCGGATTTCTATCCCTTTGGCGGCAAGTTCCGCCTGACGGGCGGCGTCTATTACAACGGAAACAAGCTGGACATCACCGGCGTGCCAAACGCCGCCGCCAGCTTCGTCTTCAATGGCAGAACATATACGGCCGCCCAAATCGGCACGGTCCATGGCCGCATGGATTTCAACAAGGTCGCGCCCTATGTGGGCATCGGCTGGGGCGATGCGGTGTCCGGCGGCAGCCCGCTGGGGCTCGGCGTGGATATCGGCGTGCTCTATCAGGGCAAGCCCAAGACCAGCATTTCGACCAGCAAGACCGTGCCCGGCCTGGCCGCGGACATCGCGGCGGAAAAGGCGAAGCTGGACAACTCGCTGAACAAGTTCAAATTCTATCCCGTGGCGGCCATCAGCCTCAGCTGGAGGTTCTGATCGGCCTGATCCGTCCCGCCCACCGGCGTCGGCGCGCGCTCGCCGGATGGGCGGGCCGGGTTGGCTTGGTGCTGCCGGGCGGCATAATCGATTGCCGCGGGCGGGCTGCGCTTCGCCCGCGCCTTGAACGCCGGCGCGCATCGCGTACATTGCCGCCCATGAATATCCATCGCTTCCTGGTTGCATCCTTGGCCTTGGCCTGGCTGGCCGCGCAATCCGCCGTGGCCGAGCCCGCCGCATCCGTCCCCCGGCTACAGACAGCCACCTTCGCCAACGGCCTGAAGCTCGTCGTCGAGGAGGATCACGCCGCCCCCGTGGCCGTCATCGAGGTCTGGCACCAGGTGGGCGGGCGCGACGAGATTCGCGGCAAGACGGGTCTCGCGCATGTGCTGGAGCACATGTCGTTCAAGGGCTCGACGCACATGAAGCCCGGCGAGTATTCGAAGCGCATCGCCGCCATGGGCGGGGTGGACAACGCCTTCACCGCCACCGACTACACGGCCTATTTCGAGATCATACCGTCGGAGCACGTGGACGAGGTGCTGGGCATGGAGGCCGAGCGCTTCGCCCGCCTGACGCTGGACGCGAAGGAATACGCGAAGGAAATCCGGGTCATCATGGAGGAGCGGCGCATGCGCACCGATGACGACCCGAACAGCCGCATGTTCGAGGAGCTCTCGGCGGTGGCGCTGCGGCTTTCGCCCTACCGCAACCCGGTCATCGGCTGGATGCAGGACTTGCGGCGCCTCACCATCGAGGACGTGCGCGCCTTCTACCGCCGTTACTACGTGCCGGGCAACGCGGTGGTGGTCATCGTCGGCGATGTGGATTTCGCGCACGTCAAGCGCGTGGTCGGCCGCACGCTGGGCCGCATCCGCAAGCGGCCCGCGCCGCCGCGCTTCCGGCCCGTGGAGCCGGAGCCCCTGGGATCCAAGCGCATGGTGGCGCGACTGCCCGGCGCGCGGCTACCGATGACGGTCATCGCCATGCCCGTGCCGGCCTGGCGGCCGGGCCGGAACGACCGCGAGGCCGCGGCGCTGACCGTGGCCACCGAGATTCTCTCCGGCGGCCGCTCGGCGGTGCTGACCCGACGGCTGGTGGACGAGGGGCGCAAGGCCTTTTCGGCCGGCGCCGGCTACGATCCGTTCTCGATGGACACGGACTTGTGGAACGCCTACGGCATGCTGGGCCCGAAACAGACGCCCGAGGCCTTCGAACGCGCCTTCTGGCGGGTGATTCGGGACATGGCCGCCAAGGGGCCGACGCCGGCGCAACTGGCCGCCGCCAAGCGGCGCATCGTCGCCGACGAGGTATTCGCGCAGGATTCGCTCTACCTGCGGGCGCGCGAGATCGGCGAGATGGAGAGCGTGGGCATCGGCGCGAACCGGCGCGGTCGCTGGCTGGCGCTGCTGCGCGCGGTGAGCGCCGACGACGTGCGCCGGGCGTTGAAGCGCTGGATCCGCCCGGAGCGCGCCACCACCGGCGTTTTGCTGCCCAAGAAAACGCCAACCCCACACCGCCAGCGGCGGCATCACGAACGCGCGGGAGGCCGGGCATGACGATGCGCCGATGGTTATCCACCCTTGTCGTGCTCGGCCTGGCGTTGCTGGCGGCGCCGATGGCCCGGGCCATCCCCCCGATCCAGGAAGCGCGGCTGGACAATGGCCTGCGCGTGCTGCTGATGGAGGCGCACAACGTGCCGATGGTGGTGATGCGGCTGACCACGCCGGCGGGCAGCCGCTTCGACCCCGAGGGCCACGGCGGCGCGGCCGCGATGCTGGCGACCATGCTGGCCGATCACACGGCCCGGCGCGACTACCGGGCGTGGGCGGACTGGCTGGACGCGCGGGCGCTGCGGCTTGGCGCCGACGCCGACCGCGATTCGCTCTCCATCGGCGTCACGACCCTGACCGAGACGCTGAACGATGCCGTCGCGGCGCTGGCCGAGGCAGCGCTGGCGCCGGGCTGGGACAAGAAGCGCTTCGCGATCCTGAAATCCGATGCGCTGGCGGCGGCGCGCAAGTCGCTGGAAACGCCGGACGTGCGGGCGGCCGAGGTCACGCTGCGCCTGCTCTACCCGCATCACGGCTACGGCCATCGTCCCGACGGCAGCGTGAACAGCCTGGCGCGGGTGACGCTGGACGATCTCAAGGGCATCTATCGCCGCCAGTTCCGGTCGCAAGGCGCGGTGCTGGCGGTCAGCGGCGACGTGACGATGAAGGCGCTGCTGCGGCTGCTGCGCCCGGCGCTGAAGGGCTGGCGGGGCCGGCCGGCACAGTCCCCGCGCGACGTGGCCGCGCCGGCGCCGACGGAACCCAGGCGCGTCCACGTGCCCATGCCCACCCGGCAGACCACGGCGCAGCTCGCCCGGCTGGGGCCATCCCGCTACAGCCGCGATTTCTTCGCCGACATGCTGCTCAACCACATCCTGGGCGGCGGCGGCTTCTCCTCGCGGCTGATGGACGAGGTGCGCGAGCAGCGCGGACTGGTCTATGGCGTGTATTCCTATTTCGTGCCGCTGGCGGCGCCGGGCCCGTTCGTCATCAGTCTGAAGACGCGCGCCGACCAGACGAACGAGGCATTGAAGGTGGTGCGGCGCGTGATGCGCGAGATGCACGCGGGCAAGATCACCGCGCGGCAGCTGGCGGCGGCTCGGGCCAACCTGGCCGGCGGCTTCGCGCACCGGCTGGATTCCAACGCCAAGCGCGTGAGCCTGATGTCCATGATCGGCTTCTACGGCCTGCCGCTGGACTACCTCCAGCGCTGGCGGGCGCGCATCCGCGGCGTTACCCTTGCCGAGGTTCGGGCGGCCGCGAAGCGTTTCCTCGATCCCGACGCCTGGAGCGTGGTGACGGTCGGCCCCCAGGGGAGGTGAAGATGGACTTGAGCATGAAAACGGTGCTGGTGGTCGAGGATTCCGGCTCCAGCCGCGACCTGACGTCGCATTTCCTTCAGCAGGGCGGCTTCCGGGTGCTGGAAGCCGAGGACGGCGAGCAGGCGCTGGAGATACTCGACCGGCGGCCGGTGGATTTGATCCTGGCCGACATCATGATGCCGAACATGGATGGCTGGGCCTTCTACAACGCCGTGCGCGAGCAGCAGCGCTTCAATCTGACGCCGTTCGTGTTCTTGAGTTCGCTGGACAACCTCGACGACCAGATCAAGGGCCTGACCCTGGGCGTGGACGACTACCTCACCAAGCCGGTGACGCCGCAGCAGCTGATCGCGCGCGTGACCACGGCGCTGATGCGCGGGGAACGGCTGCGCAGGTATTTCTTCCGCGATCCGGTCAGCGGCCTCGAAACCCCCGGCTTCTTCCGTCATGCGCTGGCCATGGAGGCGGAACGCTGCCGCGACAACTTCCGCCCCCTTTCGCTGGCCATGGTGGACATCGGCAACTACGTGTCGCTGGTGCGCGGGCAGGCGCAGTGGTTCGCCGACGCCGCCTGCCTGGAGGCCGGTCGCGCCATCCGCGGCTCGCTTCGCAACTACGACCTCTGCGCCGACATGGGCCAGGGACGCTTTGCCGTGCTGCTGCCGGAAATGGCCGAGGAGTCGGCGCGACGCTGGGCCGAGGACTTGCGCGCGGGCTGGAACGTGAGCCTCATCTGGCCGGAGACCGAGCAGCGCATCGGCGTGGACATCGGCTTCACCATGGACGCCATCTCGCCCGGCGAGGGCGACCCGCTCGCCATCCTCGACAAGCGGCTGGAATCCTTCGTGCGCAAATGGTGAGTCGCCCGCCGCTCGCCGCCTGATGCGCATCACCGGCGGTCGCCTGCGCGGCCGACGCATTCCGTCGCCGGCCGCGGCCGGCATCCGCCCCACGCCATCGCGCGTGCGCGAGGCGCTGTTCAACATGCTGGGCGGCATGGAAGGCCGGACGATACTGGACGTGTTCGCGGGCTCCGGCGTCATGTCGCTGGAGGCCATCTCGCGCGGCGCGCGGGAGGTGATTTCCGTGGACGCCGCTCATGCGGCCGTGCGCGCGATGCGCGCCATCCGCCGCGAATGGGGACTGGAGGGCGCCTGGCGCATCATCCAGGGGCAGGCGCACGCGGCCCTGGGCCGGCTGGCCGGCCGTCAGGTGGACGTCGTGTTCGCCGATCCGCCCTATGCCACGGGGCTGGCCGAGCGCCTGCCGGCTTGGCTGGACGAACACGGCATCGGCTGCGATATCCTGGTCATCGAGGAATCGGCGCGCATCACGCCCGCCTGGCCCGCGGGCTGGACGGCGACGCGCTCCCGGCGCTATGGTGACACCTGCCTGCATTTCCTGCGGCGAACGAACGACGACGCCAGGGAGCCCGCGTGACGAGAATCGCCATCTATCCCGGAACCTTCGACCCCATCACGCTGGGGCACGTGGACGTAATCCAGCGCGGTCTCAAGCTATTCGACCGCGTGGTCATCGGCGTGGCCGAGAACCCGAACAAGGGGCCGACCTTTCCGCTAGAGGCACGGCTGGCGATGGCCCGCGACACCTTCGCGGACGAGCCGCGCGTGCAGGCGGTGGCCTTCTCGGGCCTGTTGGTGGACCTGGCCCGCGATCAGGGCGCGCACGCCATCCTGCGCGGCTTGCGCGCGGCCTCCGATTTCGAGTACGAGTTCCAGATGGCGACGATGAACCGGCGGCTGGACGAGAACGTGGAAACGGTGTTCGTGATGGCGCGCGAGGACTACACGTTCGTCTCCTCGCGTTTCATCCGCGAGATCGCCTCGATGGGCGGCGACGTGTCCGGCCTCGTGCCCGAGGCGGCGCTGCCGCACGTCAACAGCCTGCTCAAGGGCATCTCTGGATAATTCGCCATAGGCCGCGTTGCGCATCCAATCGCGATGATCGCAAGGAAGGCGACGCCGGTCGTGGCTGTGGCCACGATGCCAAGGAGCCTGACGCCGCGAGGGCGCGATTGGTGCGCAACCCTTCGGGACAGGGCCTTGCGTGCGGCCTGCGGCGTTGCTCGGCTTGCACATGGAACCACCATGCGCTGCGCCTCGCGCCTTGCATCCCATCCCGCAAGGGCGCTGTCGCGGCCATGCCGGATTATTCAGAGATGCCCAAGGGAACGCCTGACCTTTCTTCGCACGAGCCCCTTCGCCCTCCCGGTTTACGCTCTCTCCATCTCCAGGCACACCCAGTCTTCCATGCGCTCGGTGCGCCGGCATGAAAGCCCCTCGCGCTCGTAAGCCGCGATGACGCGCCCCGCCTGATCGGCCAGGATGCCGGAGAGCGCCAGGCGCCGTCCCGTGGCGGCGGCCAGCGCCGGCGCCATGTCCGCCAGCGGACCGGCAAGGATGTTCGCCACCACCAGATCGAACGTCCCGGCCGGCGGCGCATCGCCCAGCCGACAATCCACGCGAACCCCATTGGCCGCCGCGTTGGCGCGACAGGCGTCCACCGCGTCCGGGTCATTGTCCACGGCCAGCACGCGCCGCACCCCCAGCCGGGCGGCGGCGATGGCCAGAATCCCGGAACCCGCGCCCATGTCGAGCATCGTTCGGGGCGGATTCGGCCCCGCGCAGATGCGCTCGATGGCTTCCAGGCACAGGCGGGTCGTGGGATGGGAGCCGGTGCCGAAGGCCATGCCCGGCTCCAGCACAATGTCCAGCCGCCCCGCGGGCGCGGGCTCGCAAAACGACGGCCGCACCCACAGGCGCTCGCCCACCGGCATCGCCTTCCAGTCCTGCTGCCAGGCCGTGGCCCAGTCATCCTGGAGCCGCTTCAGGCGCATGGCGGACGCATCCACCCCCGCCAGCGCCACGGCCGCCGCGATGCGCGCCCGCGCGGCCTGCTCGTCCGCGCCCGATTGTGCGCTCAATGGGAACCAGGCCACCTGCTCGGCATCGCCGGTCTTCGCCCGCGTCTCCAGCGCCCGGCCCGCCGCGCCCAGGCTCTCGCACAGGCGCGCGAACGCCTCCTCGTCCACCGCATCCGCCGGCAGCCTCAGCTCCAGCCAGGCGTCGGATGAAATCCCGTCTTGCATCTTGCGCTCCTCTCCGCTGCAATGTCGCTTCCGCCCGGCCCCGGCCCGGCGCTTGAGCCCCGGTCAGCAGAGGACGATGGATTGCAACATTCTTCCCCATACATGATGCGCGTCAAAGATTCCGTGCGCCTGAGCAGCCCGGAATGCGACGACGTGGTCGTCAAGCTGGACCTGGAACCGTGGCATGGCGAGAGCCTGCGGCCCTTCGTGGCCGGGCAGGTGGTGCGGCTCGGCCTGCCGGGGCTGAAGGAGCCGATGCCGGGCTATTTCGCCATCGCCTCGGAGCCGGGGCGGCGCGACTGCTACGAATTCGTCATCAAGCAGCGGCCGGGCATCGCCAGCCTGCTGGCCGGGATGGAGCCGGGCGCGGCGGTGGAGGTGGACGGGCCGATGGGCAAGGGCTTCGACCTCGCCCCCTATCGCGGCGCGGACGTCTATCTCATCGGCGTCGGCACGGGCATCGCGCCCCTGCGCAGCGTCTGGCGGGACATTCTCGGCCACCGCCAGGATTTCGGCCGCATTGGCATCTACGCCGGCTTTCTCACCCCCTGCCACCGCCTGCTGACCGACGAGCTGGAGTCGCTGGCCGAGCACGGCATCACGGTCAGCGTGTCGGTGAAGTCCGGCACGGAGGACTGGGACGGCCCCATCGGCTACGTCCAGGACGCGTTGCGGGCCGACGCCCCCAGCGGCGACAACGCGGTGGCCTGCCTGGCCGGCATGAACGCCATGGTGGACGCCTGCCGCGAAACGCTGCACACTTTCGGTTTTGATGACAGTCGCATCCTGCTCAACTACTGATTCTTCGCCGGAACGCGAGTCGAAGAATCCCGCGCAGGTTTCCTCCCTGAACCCATCATCCCACACATCCTCGTCCGAACCGGCCCTGCCGCTGCTGGCGCTGGACATCGGCGGCAAGCGCATCGGCGTGGCCGTCTGCGACCGGCTGGGCCTGGGCTGCCGCGGTGTGGCCCGCCTGTTCCGCAACGACCGCCAGTGGCCCCTGCAAGCCCTGAAGCTGGCCGAGGAATACGGCTGCGGGGGCATCGTCATCGGCCTGCCCCGCAACATGGACGGCAGCGAAGGCGCGCAAGCCGGGGATGCACGGGCCGCGGCCCGGACGCTGGCCGAACACACGAAGCTGCCTATCGTCTTCCAGGACGAGCGGCTGTCCACCTGGACGGCGCGGGAACGGCTGTTCGCGCAGGGGCTTTCCGAGAAGAAGGTGCGCGAACGCATCGACCAGACGGCGGCGGCGGTGATCCTGGAGGATTTTCTGGCCGCGCACCCGGAGCTGGCGCGTGGCTGAAACCCTGTTCGACGCGGGGGCCATCGCCGGCGCGCTGGACGCCATGGCCGAAACAATGGCCCGCGACGCCCGCGCATCGGAACCGTTGAACATCATCGGCATCCGGCGCGGCGGCTCGGCCGTCGCCGACGAACTGATGGAGCGGCTGGCGACGCGCGGGCTGGCGGCGGCGCGCGGCGACCTGGACATCAGTTTCTACCGCGACGACCTCGACACCATCGGCCCCAACCCCGAGGTGCGCCCCAGCCACCTTCCGTTCGACGTCGGCGGCCGCGACATCTGGCTGGTGGACGACGTGCTCTATACCGGCCGAACGGTGCGCGCGGCCTTGGGCGAGATCTTCGACTACGGGCGCCCGGCGCGGGTGAGGCTGGCCGTGCTGCTCGACCGCGGCGGGCGCGAGTTGCCCATCGCGGCGGATGTCGCCGGCCTCCGTCACGAGGCCCGGCCCGATGAATCCCTGAAACTGGTGCGCGACGGGGCCTGGCGCATCGAGCTGCGCCGGGTGCGGCGATGAAGGCGCTCAGGCACCTGTTCGGCATCGGGCCGCTCGCGCCCGGGCAGATCGAGTATCTGGTCGATCTCGGCGAATCCTTCCTGGAGCTCTCGCGCCGGCCCGTTCGCAAGGCGCCGACGCTGCGCGGCAAGACCATCATCAACCTGTTCTTCGAGAACTCGACGCGCACGCGCACCAGCTTCGAGATCGCCGGCAAGCGGCTGTCGGCCGACGTCATCAACATCTCCGCCCAGGCCTCGGCGGTGAAGAAGGGTGAATCGCTCCTGGACACGGCGCAGACGCTGGCCGCAATGCGCCCGCACGTGCTGGTCATCCGCCATTCCATCGCCGGCTGTTGCGAACTTCTGGCCGATTTCCTGCCCGGGACGGCCATCGTCAATGCCGGCGACGGGGCGCACGAGCACCCGACGCAGGTGCTGACCGACCTGTTGACGCTGAAGACCCGGGCCGGCGGCTGGCGCGGCAAGACCATCACCATTGTCGGCGACATCGCCCACTCGCGCGTGGCCCGCTCGCACCTGATCGCCGCCGGCAAGCTGGGCTACGCGGTGCGGCTTGTCGCGCCGAAGACCCTGCTGCCGGCCGATATCGAGCGCTACGGCTGCGAGGTGTTCCACGACTTCGACGCCGCCATTCCGGGCAGCGACGTGCTCTACATGCTGCGCATCCAGTCCGAGCGGCTGGCGGACGCCTGCGCGTTTCCGTCCATCCGCGAATATCACGAGGCCTACGGGCTGAACGCCGCGCGGCTGGCGGCCGCGCCGGAGCACGCGGTGGTCATGCATCCGGGGCCGATGAACCGCGGTGTTGAAATCGCCACCGACGTGGCCGACTCGGCCCGCGCCCGCATCCTCGACCAGGTGGAAAGCGGCGTGGCCGTGCGCATGGCGGTGCTGACCGCGCTGTGCGGCGGCGAGGGGGAGGAGGCATGAGGCTGCACATTCGCGGCGGGCGCATCGTGGATCCGGCCTCCGGCCGGGACGAGGTCGCCGACCTGTTCATCGAGGATGGCCGCATCGTGGCCGCGCTCTCGGGCCCGGCGGACGAAACGCTGGAGGCCGGCGGTCTCATCGTCTGCCCGGGGCTGGTGGACATGCACGTGCACCTGCGCGAGCCCGGCGAGGAATGGAAGGAGGACATCGAATCCGGCTCGCGCGCGGCGGCGGCGGGCGGCGTCACCACCATGTGCTGCATGCCGAACACGCATCCCCGGCTCGACCATGCCGGCGTCGTCCGCCAGGTCGTCGAGCGGGCGCGGCAAGTGGGGCTGTGCGACGTGCGGCCCATCGGCGCCGTCACGCGCAACCTCGAGGG
>JALVTX010000071.1 GCA_027035825.1 Mariprofundaceae bacterium | reverse complement strand
GCCGTGCCGTAGATGCGCTGCAACTGCTCGTTCTCGGCCTTGCCCTCCCAGTAGGCGCCGGCCACCTTCATCAGCTTGAAATGCTTGAGCCGGCCGGTGTCCGGCACGTGCGGGCCGCGGCAGAGATCCACCCAGTCGCCCTGCCGGTAGAGGCTCACCACCTCGCCCTCGGGAATGCGCTCGATGAGCAGCGCCTTGTAGCGCTCGCCCTTGTCGCGGAAGAAGCGCGCGGCCTCGTCCCGGTCCCACTCCTCGCGCACGATGGGCAGCTTGCGCGCGGCGATCTCGCGCATTTTGGCCTCGATGCGCTCCAGGTCTTCCGGCGTGAACGGGCGCTCGTAGGCAAAGTCGTAATAAAAGCCGTCCTCGATGACCGGCCCGATGGTGACCTGCGCCTCGGGAAACAGCTCCTGCACGGCCATGGCCATCAGGTGCGCCGTGGAATGGCGGATGATCTCCAGCCCCTCGCCGCTGGAATCGGTGATGAGCCGCACCTTATCGCCGTCGCGCAGCACGTGCGCGGCGTCCACCAGCCGGCCGTTCACCTCGCCCGCCAGCGTGGCGCGCGCCAGCCCCGGCCCGATGTCGGCCGCCAGATCGGCCACCGTCGCGCCTTCCGGCAGCGTGCGGCTGGAACCATCGGGCAGGATGACCTTCATGACGATGCCCTCCCGGGATAAGGCGGCAGCCCGAACATGGCCGCCGAATGAAAAATGGTTGGCGCGGGCGGGATTGAACCGCCGACCCCCACCGTGTCAAGGTGGTGCTCTCCCACTGAGCTACGCGCCAATCGAAGCCTTGATGCCGCCGCGCCGGCCGCCGCGCCTCGGCCAGAGGCAATGCGGCCCGACGAGCGGGCCGCGAAGCGTAGTGAGGCCCATGCCCCCGGTCAAGACGAGCGGCTGGCCAGGTAATCCATCACCACGCGCACGCCGGCGCCGGTGGCCCCGGGCGCGGAAATCTCCGAGCCCTTCATGTTCCAAGCCGTGCCGGCGATGTCCAGGTGCGCCCACGGCACGTCGTCCACGAAGCGCGACAAGAAGCAGGCGGCGGTGATCGTGCCGGCCTCGCGGCCGCCGATGTTGCGGATGTCCGCGATCTTGCTCTTGATCTGCTCCTGGTATTCCTCGTACATCGGCAGTTCCCAGACGCGATCGCCGCTGTCCTCGCCGGCGCGCGCCAGCGCCTTCTTCAGCCGGCTGGAGGTGCCCATCAGGCCGCTGGCCTGCGAACCCAGCGCAATCACGCAGGCACCGGTCAGCGTCGCGAAGTCGATGATCTCGGCCGGCTTCCTCTCCGCCGCGTAAGCCAGCGCGTCGGCCAGGATCAGCCGCCCCTCGGCGTCCGTGTTCTGCACCTCGATGGTCAGGCCCTTGTAGCTGGTCACCACGTCGCCCGGCTTGTAGGCCGCCGCGCCCGACATGTTCTCGGTGGAAGCGATCACGCCCAACAGGTTCACCGGCAGATTCAGCTCGGTCGCGGCCCGGAAGACGCCCAGCACCGCCGCCGCGCCGCACATGTCGAACTTCATCTCGTCCATCTGCGCCGCGGGCTTGATGGAAATGCCGCCGGAATCGAAGGTCAGCCCCTTGCCGACCAGGGCCACCGGCGCATCCTTCTTCGCGCCGCCGGCGTATTCGAGCACGATGAAGCGCGGCTCCCGGGCCGAGCCCTGGTTCACGGCCAGCAGCGCCGTGAAGCCGGCCTTCTCGATGGCCTTCTTGTCCATCACCGTGACCTTGAGTTTCGGATGCTTGAGCGCCAGCGCCTGCTCGCCCAGGTGTTCCGGCGTGCAGACGTTGCCCGGCTCGTTGCCCAGATCGCGCGCGAACATCACGCCGGCGCACACGGCCCGGGCCCGCTCTACGGCCGCCTCCGCCGCGTCCAGATCGCGCCGCGACGGCACCATCACCGTCACGCGCCGCAGCGGGCGGCGGTTCTCTTCCTTCTTCGTCCGGTATTTGTCGAAGCGGTAGAGCCCCAGCCACACGCCCTCGGCCACGGCCCGCACCTTGTCGGCCACGCTCGCGCCGCGCACGTTCAGGTCCGCCAGATACACGGCCACGTCGCGCGCCCCGCGCTTGTCCAGCTCGTGCGCCGTTTTGGCCGCCAGCCGCCGCAGCCCGTTCAGCGACAGTTTCCGCTCCTCGCCAGCGCCCACCACGACCAGCCGCGGCGCGAACATGCCGGGCACGTCGTACAGCGTGCCGATGTCGCCGAACTTGCCCAGATGATCGAAGCGCCGTAGCCAGGCGCGCAGCGTGGCCCGCGTTTCCTCCTGCCCGGCCAGCTTGTCTCCAGCCGGCGTGAACTTGCGCCCCTCCAAGAGCGGCAACACCACCGCATCGTCGCGCTGCTTGGCCGCCGCGCCCGCCTTGACGTCAATCGTCACCATCGAACCCATGTCCGCCTCCATCGTTGATCAT
>JALVTX010000070.1 GCA_027035825.1 Mariprofundaceae bacterium | reverse complement strand
GGGCAGGCCCGCGCGCCGCGCCAGCTCCGCCGCGAACACCGTACGCACCAGCGCATGATGCCGGAGTTCGTCATGACCGCCGTATTCGGGCGCGTTCTCGTAGATGCCGCCCCCCAGCAACACGATGGCGGTCGGCGCATCGGCGAAGCGCCCGGCGCTGACATCGGCCAGGTTCAGCGCCGGGTAGCGAAACTCCAGCGGACGGGTGAGCGCATCGCGCACCGGGTCGGTGGCCAGCGCCCAAGTCAGCGCCAGCATCAGCCACACCAGCGCCCGCCCCCAGACTCGCTTGCGGAAGCACATGCCCAGCGCCCCGAGCAGCACGATACCGCCCGGCGGCAGCAGGCACTGCGCCACCACCTTGGAGGCAATCAGGCTCATGCGAACAGATTCATGCGGCGGATTCCGCCGCCGCCTCCCGGTGCGCGCGCCGGATGCGGGCCGCCGCCATCACCGCCTCGAACAACACCCACAGCGCCAGCAGCAAGATCACGCTGCCGACCGCGGCCACCGTCCACTGCTCGTGGCGCACGGCCTTGGTCACCCCGGAGATCATGCCGGAAATCGTCGCCCCCAGCACCAGCAGCATCGGCAACAGCGTGTAGAGAATCGGCTTGCGCTTGCGATACAGGTAGATCGTGACCGTCAGCAGTGTCAGGCCCGCCAGGATCTGGTTCGTGGTGCCGAACAGCGTCCACAGGAACAACCCGGCCGGCTTGCCGTTCACCTTGAAGAAGGCGAAGAATCCGATGGCCGCCACCGCCACCAGCGTCGCGACAAAGCGGTTGCCGAGAATCTTCAGCCCCAGCGTCTGGCCGATCTCCTCGATGTTGAAGCGCAACAACCGCGTGCCGGTGTCCACGGAGGTCATCGCGAAGGCCACGACCACCACGCTGATGAAGGCCTCGGCCGCATCAAGCGGCACGCCGAGCTGATGCACGAACTGGCCGTTGCCCTGGATGAACACGCCGAGCTTCTGGTGCAGGCCGGCGGCCTGGTGCCAAGAGCCGTAGAAGCTGGCCCACTGCGCGCGGCTGGTAAACGCGCCGGCCGTCGTCGCCAGCACCGCCAGCATGGCCAGCAGGGATTCGCCGATCATGCCGACATAGCCGACGAACGGCGCGTCCGTCTCCTTGTCCAGTTGCTTGGCCGTGGTACCGGAGGCCACCATGCCGTGAAAGCCGGACACCGCGCCGCAGGCAATCACGATGAACAGGAACGGAAACAGCGACGGCGCGCCCTCCGGATGCGGATTCACCATCGGCGCCACCCATTCCGGCCGCATGATGAAGAAGCCGGCCAGCATCGCGAACATCGCCAGATACAGCAGCAGCGAGTTCAGAAAATCACGCGGTTGCAGCAATAGCCACACTGGCAGCACGCTGGCGGCGAAGGCATAGACGAGCAGCGTCCAGCTCCAGGTGGACGCCGAGACGCCGGTCACCGGCAGATACAGGCCCATCCAGGTCGTCACCAGCATCAGCACGAAGCCCAGGCCGATGAGCGGCCACAACGGCCAGTTTTTGCGATAGATCAGGAAACCAATCACCATCGCAATCAGCATCAGTGAATAGGTGGGAAACACCGCCTCGGGATGCGCGGTGGCCGGCACGTGCGCCGGATCGGGCGCGGCGAACAGGCCGGAAATCACCAGCACGAACACACCCATCGCCAGCGCGATCAGGAAGAAGATGACCAGCAGGAACAACAGCCGCGTGCGCGGGCTGATCACGTCGCGTGAGATCGTGCCCATGCTGCGCCCCTGATGCCGCACCGAGAGCACCAGCGCCGAGAAATCATGCACCGCGCCGACCAGCAGCGTGCCCAGCACCACCCAGCATAGCGCCGGCAGCCAGCCCCAGATAACGGCGATGGCCGGCCCCAGCATCGGCGCGAGCCCCGCGATCGAGGCGTAGTGATGGCCGAACAACACGTACTTGTTCGACGGTAGGTAGTCCACGTCGTCGCGTAGCGCATGCGCCGGCGTTTCGGCGCGCTCGCTGAGGCCGAACACCCGCCGCGCCAGCACGCCCTTGGCATAGAACTGGTAAAACGTCGCATACAGGCTCAACACCAGAATGGCCACGACCGCCGGTGACATGACTCCCTCCGTGCACAATCAGGCTGGGGGCGCTAATCTGCCGCGCATGGAGCATCGCGCGCGCCCTCTCGCCCCTCTCGTCAGCATCTTGTTCGCCTGCATTCTGCTTGCATCGCTGGCGGCATGCCAGCCCGGGCAGCAAGAGCCTCTGGCGCCGGCGGCCCGCGATGACACGCCGGTGGTGGCCGCGCTGGGCAACGCGCGCATCCATGAGTCGGACATTGACGCCGAGATCGACGCCCTGCCCGAACGCATCCAGGCCATGCGCCACGAGCCGGCGCTGCGGGCGCGCGTGCTGCGATCGCTGTTGCGGCGGCTGGCGCTGAGCCGCAAGGCC
>JALVTX010000069.1 GCA_027035825.1 Mariprofundaceae bacterium | reverse complement strand
ACGCCCCACCCCCGTTCGCACCACCTCGATCTTCGCGCCCGGCATGGATGAAAAGCCCTCCGCCAGCACCAGATCGGCGTCGGGGAAGAAGCGGGCGGCAAGGCTTGCAGGCGAGGCTTGCGGGGGCGTGGCGCGCACGAGCCGCATGTGCGCGGGGCCGACGAGCAACGTGCCGTGCGCCCCGGCCTCGAGGTGCCGCCACGAATCCTTGCCCGGCACGTCGGGCTCGAAGCCGTGATGGGCGTGCTTGATGGTCGCCACGCGCAGACCGCATTCAGCGAGCCGTGGCAGCAGGCGCTCGATCAGCGTCGTCTTGCCGCTGCCGGAGGCGCCGACGATGGACAGCACGGGCGGGGCGGCCGTCATGGATGAGGCGTGACCCAGCGCTCGCCGGCCGGGGTTTCCTCCCGTTTCCAGATGGGCACGCGCCGCTTGAGCTCGTCGATCAGCCAGCGGCAGGCCTCGAAGGCCGGCGCGCGGTGCTCCGCGCCGACGACGATCAGCACGATCTGTTCGCCCGGCGTCACGCGCGCCACGCGATGCACGATGCGCGCCTCGATGATGTCAAACCGCACTAAGGCCTCCTCCCTCAGCGCGCCGAGCGCCTTGGCGGCCATCGGCGCATATTGCTCGAACGTGATGGCCGCCACCTCCCGCCCCTCGGAGAAGTCGCGGGCGCAGCCGAGAAAGGTGGCAATGCCCCCGATGCGGGAGGAGGCCCGCCGCAGCGCCGTCACCTCCGCCTCGATGGAGAAGTCCGCTTCTTGCACGCGCACCGCGTCCACGTCAGCCTCCCGAGAACGGCGGCATCAGCGCCACCTCGTCGCCATCGCGCACGCGGGCGCGCGGGTCCCGCACGAGCTCATGGTTCACCGCCACCAGCAGCGTTTCCCCGTCCCGGCAGCCCGCGGCCGCCACGACATCCGCCACGTCGGCCACGGCATCCGCGTCCAGACTGAGCTCCCGGCGGCCCGTCCGTTCGGCCACGGCGCCGAAAAGCAACACGCGCACACTCATCGGGCGCTCTCCCGGCGCCAGTCTCCGCTCTTGCCTCCCCGCTTCTCCTCGAGGCGGATGTTCGTGAGCGTCATGTCCCGATCCACGGCCTTGCACATGTCGTAGATCGTCAGCAGCGCGGCCGACGCCGCCGTCAGCGCCTCCATCTCCACGCCCGTCGCCCCGCGGCACTTCACGCGCACCGCCACCTTCAGGCCGCCGCCGTCCAGCAGCTCGGAGAAGGCCACATCCACGCCGGCGAGCATCAGCGGATGGCACATCGGAATCAGCTCCGGCGTCTTCTTGGCCGCCATCACCGCAGCGACATCGGCCACGGCCAGCACGTCGCCCTTGGCCACCCGGCCTTCCCGGATGCGCGCCAGCGTCTCCGGTCGCATGCGGATCTCGCCGGTGGCGAGCGCGCATCGCACGCTCTCGTCCTTGGCCGAGACGTCCACCATGCGCGCCCGACCCTGCTCGTCGAAATGGCTCAGGCCCGTTGCCATGCTGTCTCCCCGCATGTCGTCTTCCCCAACGCCGCACCATCCGTGGATTCATGGATCAAGCGTCCGTTGCGCATGCGCCAGCGCCAATCGGCGATGGACGCATCGTTTGGGTCGTGGCTCACCAGGATGAGCGGCGCGCCGAGTCTTTCCCGCATCACGACGAGCGCCGCCCGCAGACGGGCGCGCACGGCTGGCGCCTGCGCGGACAGCGGCTCGTCCAGAAGAAGCAGATCCGGCCTGCGATAAAAGGCCCGCGCCAACATCACCCGCTGGGCCTCGCCCCTCGAAAGGGAAGCGGGATAACGCGTCAGCAATTCATCCACCTCAAAGGCCATACACACCTCGCCCAACCAGACGGTGGGCTCGCGCTCCGCACCCAGGCGAATGTTGGCGGCCACGTCCAGCCATGGCAGCAGCACTGTCTCGGCCCAGACGAAGCCCACGCGCCGCCGTTTCGGAGGCATGGTGATGCCTCGATCCGTATCCAGCCAGATCTCCGTTCCCACGCGAATCAGCCCGCGGCCTGGATGCAGGCCGGCGAGCGCGCGGAGCAGGGTCGTCTTGCCCGCTCCATTGTCGCCGGTGATGAGCACGATGCCGTTGCCAAAGCGCGCCGTCGCCTCCAGGCGCAACCCGTTTTCGCCGCCGCAATGCGCATGCATTCGCAGTTCGTTCATGGCCGCATGCCTGCCATCATTGCGGGCGAACGCCGATAAACCAGCGACAGCACCAGCACCGACATGCCCAGCAGCATCAGCGCCAGCATCGTTGCCTGCTTCCCTTGCCCCATCTCGACGAACTCGAAGAGCGCAATGCTCGCCACCCGCGTCTCACCAGGAATGGAGCCGCCAACCATCAAGACCGCCCCGAACTCACCCATCGTGTGCGCGAACGCCAGCCCCGCGGCCACAAGCATGCCCTGCCGCGATGCCGGCA
>JALVTX010000068.1 GCA_027035825.1 Mariprofundaceae bacterium | reverse complement strand
TCGATCAACGGGGGCTGAAGACGCTCGTTTTCTGGGTCGCCTGGGCCGTCACCTCGCTGATGATCTTCCAGGGCCTGTACAACAAGGCCGGGCTGTGGGTGTACATCCGCGAGGATCAGACGCGCATGACCTGGGTGATCCTGGCCATGTTCCTGCTCGGAGTGGCCGTCAGCTTCGCGCAGGCGCTGCTGCTGACCCTGGAGTGGTTCCAGGGCTACCGGCTGGAGCGGCGCGTGGCGCGGCACGGCATCATGGGCATGGAAACCCGGGGCAAGCGGCGCGTGGATCATTTCTTCCGCGCCCTGCAGGCCATCATCGGCAAGGGCGCGCGGCCGGACATCGAGGGCGTGGTGGAGGTGGAGTTCGCGGCCCATCACCGCGCCAGCCGCATGGTGGCGCTGGTGGGCAACCTGCTGATCACGATGGGCCTTATCGGCACCGTGTTCGGTCTCACCATCACGCTGAGCGGCCTCTCCGGCTCGCTGGAGGCGCTGGGCGAGAACCAGGAGGCGCTGCTGCGCGGCTTGCGGCACGCGATGTCCGGCATGGGCGTGGCCTTCTACACCACGCTGCTGGGCTCCATCCTGGGCGGCATCCTGCTGCGCGTGTTCTCGCAGATCACCGAGAACTCCATCGAGGGGTTGCAAGACTTGCTGATGCGCAGCTGCCTGGTGGACGGCGCGGCCGATCTCTCGCCCTCGGTCGAGCGCGACTTGCGGGCGCTGGATCGCGAGATGGGGCACCTGGAGCAGCGGATCCGGGTGTTGCAGGAATCGCTGGACGGCAGCCGCGGCGCCATGCGCGAGTTCGCCGAGGAGGTGGGCCGGCTGCGCGAAACGGCGCAGCAGGTCAACGAGGACGAGGATTTGCTCAAGGCCATCGCCACGCACCGCCTCTACGGCCGCATGCTCTGGCGCGAGGTGCACCTGCGCAATCGCCTGCGCGGCTGGCGCGCGCGCCTGAAATACCTGGTGGGCCGGGGCAAGTAGCGCATGCGTTCGCGGCGCGTCGCCCGCAACGACTCCATCTACGAGAGCTTCTCGGACATGGCGCTGTTGATGCTCGCCACGTTCGTGTTCCTGTTCGTGATGATTCTCATCGTGGCCAACATCGGCGGCAAGACCTCGCCAGAAATGCTGAAGGAAATCGAGGACCTGAAACAGCAGGTTGCCAAGGAGCAGCAGAAGAACAAGCGATTGCTGCGCGAGATGAGCATGCTTCAGGCCATGGGCGCGGGCGGCTCGGCGGCGCAAACCAGGGCGGTGCTGGCCAGCGCCGGGCTGGGGCGCGGCATGGGCCGGCACGACTTCGACATTTTCATCCGCGGGCTGAAGGCCCTGCCCGGTCGCAAGCTGCACCTGGTGGTGGACGCCACCGGCTCCATGCATGGCCTGACCCAGTTCCTGATTCCGGTGCTGCGCGTCATCGCCTACCGCTCGGGCAAGGAAATCTCGGCCGTGAGCTGGTATGCCGACAACCGCGTCGGCACCTATCACGGCACGATGGGCGACATGTTCGACAAGCTGATGCAGAACGCGCCCTTTTTTGGTGCCGACGAGACCATCGGACACGCCTTCGTCCACCTGGCGAAGAACGAGCCCGTGCCCAGCGCCTATCTGCTGATTGGCGACGAGCCGCCGACGGATACCGTGCATTATCACTCGATTCCCGCGCCGGTGTTCACGCTGCCGCTCGGGGTGAACAACCCCGAGGCCAAGGTGGCCTTCCGCGCCATTGCCGAACAGACCGGCGGCCGGATGCTGCAACTGAAGTTCCAGTAAGGTTGCGTTCCGGCGCGGGCATCGGCGCTCGCGTCCTTCCGGGCGGGGCTGCTATAGTCGGAACATGATTGGAGGTTTGACGGGCGGCCTGGCGCGCCCGCGCGCCGGCGATGCCTGGGGAGGGCTGGCGGCGGCCATGCTGCTGCTGCCGCAGGCGATGGCGTTTGGCATCGCACTGTGGTCGCCATGGACGCATGACACGGCGGGCGCGGCGCTCTCCGGCTTGGTGGCCGCCGTGTGCCTGTGCCTGGCCTCGGGCGCGGCATTCGGCACGCGGGGGCTGGTCAGCGCGCCCACCGGCCCGACGCTGGTGCTGCTTTCCGGCGCGATGGCGATGCTGCACGCCTCGGGACTGGTCGGCGATGCGCTGGCCGCGGCCACGATGCTGACTGTGGCGCTGGCGGGCGTGATGCAGGCGGCCATCGGCCTGCTGGGCTGGGGCCGGCTCATCAAGTTCATTCCCTATCCGGTGGTGTCCGGCTTCATGACCGGCACGGCGCTGCTGATGGTGGCCTCGCAAGTCAGGACGCTCGCGAGCGGCGAGGGCGCGCCGGCCCTGGGCGACGGCGGCTGGATTCCGCTGGTCACGGCCGGCGTGACCATGCTGGCCATCGGCCAGGGGCCGCGGCTGGCGCCAAAGGTTCCGGGCGTGATCCAGGGGCTGATCGTCGGCACGGGAGCATTCCACCTGCTCGTGGCGCTGCATGGCGGCGGGACGCCGGCTGGCTGGGTGGTGGGGGCGCTGCCGGGCCTGGCCGACATGCACACCGGCATTGGCTGGCTGGCCGGCGGCGCGTCGCTGGACGGGTGGCCGTGGTGGTCCATGCTGGGCGCGGCGGCCTCGCTGGCGGTGCTGGCCTCGCTGGACACGTTGCTGACCAGCATCGTGGCCGACGTTTCCACCGGCGGGCGCCACCACGCGGGCCGCGAGCTGATTGGGCAGGGCGTGGGCCATCTCTTGTCCGCGGCGGCGGGCGGCATGGCTGGCGCCGGCACGACGGCGGCGACGCTGGTGGCCATCAACGGCGGCGGACGCGACTGGTCGGGACTGGCGGCGGGCGCGGCGCTGGCGCTGATGGTGCTGTTCCTGGGGCCCGTGGCGGCCGTGCTCCCCATCAGCGTCTTCGCCGGCATCATCCTGCATGTCGCCATCTTCGGCATGCTGGACAAGGACATCCTGCTGTGGCTGAGGACGCCGACGGCGCGGCTGGACGGCGCGATTGCCCTCATCGTCACGCTGGTGACGGTGTTCTGGGACCTGATGGTGGGCGTGGCGCTGGGCGTGGCATTGGCGGCGGTGGAATTCATCCGCTCGCAGATGCTTTCGGCGGTCGTGCACCGGCGCTGGAACCTGGCCGACCGCACCTCGCTGCGTCGCCGCTCGCGCCAGGCCCGGGCGCTGCTGGCCAAGGCACCGGACGCCATCGTCGGCTACGATCTGAAGGGCACGCTGTTCTTCGGCACCACCGATCACCTGTTCACGGTGATGGCCGACGACCTGAAGCGCGCCCGCTACATCATCCTGGACATGCGTCGCGTGGGCCAGGTGGACCTGACGGCCATCCGGCTCATCGAGCACATGTCCGGCATCATGCGCGAACGCGGCGGCGAGCTGGTTCTGGCGCACATTCCGAAGAGCATGGGATTGGTCAAGCGCAAGGGTCACCGCCACGAGCATATCGTGCCCTATCACGCCAACGTGCGCCTGCGCGTGTTTCGGGATTCCGACAGCGCGCTGGAATACGCCGAGGACCGGCTGCTGGCCGAGCTGGGGCTGGAGGAAGCGCCGTCCGATGCGCCGTTGCCGCTGGAGCAGAGCGAGCTGCTGTCCGGGTTCGGCCCGGAAGAGTGCGCCAGGCTCGCGCCCTGGTTCGCGCGGAAGCGCTACGCCGCCGGCGAATACCTGTTTCGACGGGGGGATGAGGGCGAGGAGCTGTTCGTGATACTGAAGGGCGACGTGGAGGTGCTGCTGCCCTATGGAAGCGGCAAGCGTCGCCTGCGGCTGGGCAAGTTCGGGCCGGGGATGACGGTGGGCGAAATCGCCTTCCTGGAACCGGGGCCGCGCACGGCCGATGCGCGCGCGGTGACGGATTGCGAGGTGGCGGTGCTCGGGCACGATGCCCTGAAGCGGCTGTGCCGCAAGCACGCGGAGCTGGGCATGCGGCTGTTGATGGCGCTGGCGCACGACTTGAGCCAGAACCTCCGGCGCGCCGACGCGGAGCTCAGGCGGCTGGCCTCGTAGGCGAGCCGGCCAAGGCACTGTTGGCGTCCCGCACGATGCGGATGCCGCCATTGAGGACGAGGGCGGCGATGCCCAGGCCGATGACGAGATCGGGCAACGGCGAGGACAGCCAGGCCACCAACAGTCCGGCCGCGATCACGCCCAGGTTGGCGATGACGTCATTGCGCGAGAATATCCAGCTCGCCCGCATGTGAATCTCGCCATGCCGGTGGCGGGCGATCAGCAGCAGGCAGAGCATGTTGGCCCCCAGCGCCAGCAGCCCCATGCCGACCATCCATGCGGAGAGCGGCTCGCTTCCGAAAACGAACCGGCGCAACACGTCGGCAATGACGCCCAGCGCCAGCAGCATCTGGAAGACGCCGCTAAGGCGGGCCGCCCGCGCCTTGGACTGCGGCGGCTTGCCCACCGCATACAGCGACAGGCCATACACGGTCGCGTCGGCCAGCATGTCCAGCGAGTCGGCGATGAGGCCGGTGGACTGGCCCGCGATGCCGGCCGCGAGTTCCACGACAAACATCAACCCATTGATGGCGAGCAACGGCACGAGCGCGCGGCGCTGGGTGCAATCCCGCGCCTGATGCGGCAGTCGCATCCGCATCACGATGCAGACTTGCCGGAACAGCAGTCCTTGTGCATCTGGATCGGCGGGCAGGGCACGTCGCCATACGAGCAGAACACGCAGCAGTCGCCGGGCCTGGGTTTCAGCAGCGCATGGCAGGCCTCGCACTCGTAGAACCACTGGCAGGCGTCGGTCGGCATCGTTTCCTTCTTCCGGTGACCGCATTCGGGACAGGTGATGGTGGATTCGGGGATGATATCAGCGGTCATGGCGTTCCTTCCTGAACAGGGCGTAAAGGGTGAGGCCGATGAAGAACGCGAGCAGGGGCATCAGCACGGCATCGAGATGCCCCGCCCATGCGGCCAGGCCCATGGCACCGAGCAGGATGACCAGCGCGGGCGTGAAGCAGCACAGGGCGGCGATGACGGAACCGATGATGCCGGTGGTGAGCAGCGTGGATTTCTTCATGGCCGCAGTCTGGACTGCGTACCATGGTACGGTGTCAAGCATCGAGGGTGATGACCTTCAGAAGATGCCCAGCACCTCCATCATGCACTGATCCATGCGTTGCATGAAGGCATCCGGACAGGTGGTCAGGGGTCCGGAAACGAGTCGTCGGTTGTCCACCGCGCGCAGCTGATCCACCAGCACGTCGGAATCCCGCTCCAGTCGGTCACGCGCGCCGATGCGCAGGCGCAGAGGCTCGGCGTCGTCCACCAGGCGGGTGGTCAGCGGCGCGATGAGCGTGGAGGGGTGATCCGCATCCAGCAGCGCCTGCGCTTGCACGATGAGCACCGGCCGCACCTTGCCCGGCTCCGTGCCCCGGCCGGGGTTCATGTTGGCCAGCCACACCTCGCCGCGCTTCATGACTCGCCGTATTCGATGGCGTCGAACTCGGCGTTTATTTCCATGCTGCTTTCCCGCACCTTGCGTGAGGCGCGCATCATGCGCTGCCGTCGCAGTTCGGCCGCGCTGTCGCGGTTCATGCGTTCGATGGCGCGGCGGATGTACTCGCTGCGCGGCAGGTGTCTGGCCCTGGCCAGTTTCGATGCCTCGTTCAGCAAATCGTCGGGAATGCGCAGGGTGATGGTGGGCATGGCGTGGCCTCCGATGATTGACTGGGTTGATATTACATTTGGATATACAACCAGTCAATCACCCGCATCGCCGGCCAGGGTCTGGATGATCGGGCAGGCGGGATCGGCCGAGCCATCGCACTGGTGGATGAGCGTCTCCAGCGCCTCGGCCATGCGAGAAAGTTCCGCGATGCGATGGCGGATGTCGGCCAGCTTGTCGCTGGCCAGGGCGCGCACGGCGCGGCAGGCCGCGGCATCGCCGGCATCATCATTCAGCCGCAGCAGGGCGCGGATCTCGGTGAGCGAGAAACCCACGGCCTTGGCGCGGCGGATGAAGCGCAGCCGGGCGAGGTCGGCCTCGGTGTAGCGGCGGATGCCGCCTTGGGGCCTGGCGGGGGTCGGCATCAGGCCTTGCCGCTGGTAGTAGCGGATGGTTTCCACGTGCACGTCCGCGGCGCGGGCCAGTTGGCCGATGCGCATGCTTCGCTTGATGTCACCCCTGCCGGCCGACATGAATGCGCTCCCAGTCCGCCAGCGAGCGGAACTCGATGCCCAAGGGCTTCAGCAGGCCGTCGTGAATGTCGTAGATGACGCCGATGATGTTGACCGGTTGCCCGCGCTTCCAGGCCTCGCGGACGATGGTGTTGCGGCAGAGGTTGTGCACCTGCGCCTCGACGTTCAGTTCGGCCAGCCGCCGCGCGCGGGCCTCGGGTTCGAGCGCATCCAGTTCGCGCTGGTGACGCTGGTAGACAAACCGCACCTGGTCGATCCACAAGTCAATCGGCTGCACGCCGCTGTGGCTGAGCGCGGCCGCGACGCCGCCGCAGCCGTAATGGCCGCAGACGACGATGTTCGGAATCTTCAGTTCGTCAATCGCGTATTCGAGCACCGCCAGGCAGTTGAGGTCATTGGTGGCAAAGACGTTGGCGATGTTGCGATGCACGAAGATCGAGCCCATCGGCAGGCCGATCATCTTGTCCGGCCCCACGCGGGAGTCCGAGCAGCCAATCCACAGCAGTTCCGGGTTCTGGCCGGCGGCGGTGCGCTCGAAGAAGTCCGGCTCCTCGTCGCGGATGCGCGCGGCCCATTCGCGGTTGTAGGCCAGCATCTGTTCGATGGTGTGCATGAGGGGAGGGTAGCCGCCCCGCCGGATCAGTCCAGCAGCGCCTCGATTTCCTCGCGCGTCCACGGTCGCGGCAGGCGCGCGCCGAGTTGCGACACGATCTGGGCCGCCGCATGGCTGCCGAGATGCCCGGCCTGTTTCCAGGAAAGTCCGTTGGTGATGCCGTAGAGGACGCCCGCGGCATACATGTCGCCGGCGCCGGTGGTGTCCACGGCCTCCACCTCCACGCCCTCGACGGGGATCACCTCGTTCTCGTGCATGAGGATGGAGCCGTTCCTGCCCAGGGTCAGGGCCACGTTGGCGATGTGCCGGTGCAGCTCGCGGGCGCAGGCGATGGGGTCGTCCAAGCCGGTGAGCGCCCGCGCCTCGATCTCGTTGCAGAACAGAAGGTCCACCCGCCCCTCGATCAAACGCGCGAAATCGTCGCGGCACAGGTCCACGATGAACGGGTCGGAGACGGTCAGCGCCACCTTCACGCCTTGCGCGCGCGCCAGCTCCACGGCCTTCAGCGCCGCCGCGCGCGTGGATTCGCCGGCGAACAGGTAGCCCTCCACATAGACGTATTGCGCCCGGGCGATCTCGGCGGCGTCCACGTCCTCCGGGCCGAGGGTGGCGGAGACGCCCAGGTGGGTGAGCATCGTGCGCTGCGCATCCGGCGTCACCAGCACCACGCAGGTGCCCGTCTGGCCCCGGGCGGGCGGCGCTTCGATGACCACGCCCAGCTCGCGCATCGCCGCGAGATAACGGCGGCCGAAGGCGTCGTCGCCGGTCTTGCCGGCATAGGCCGCGCGGCCGCCCAAGTCGGCCACGCCCACCACCGTGTTCGCGGCCGAGCCGCCGGGGCATTCGTGCGGCGCGTGCGCGGCCAGCGCCTCCAGCACCGCGTTCTGTTGCGCCTCTTCCACCAGCGTCATCACGCCCTTCTCGACGCCGATGGCGTCCAGGAAGTCGTCGTCGCAGCGCAGCTGCAAGTCCATGATGGCGTTGCCCACGCCATAGACGTCGTAGTTCATGTCATGCTCCCTGGCCGGCCACGGTCATGCCGGCGATGGCGATGGTGGGCGCGGCCACGCTGCCGAACCATGCGACATCCGCGCCCACGTGCGTGACGCCGGCGAACATCTCGCGCAGGTTGCCGGCGATGGTCACTTCCTGCACCGGGCGGACAATGGCGCCGTTCTCGATCAGGAACCCGGCCGCGCCGCGCGAGTAGTCGCCGGTGACGCCGTTGACGCCGAAGCCGATGAGCTCGGTGACCAGCAGCGCCCGATCCAGCGCCTTGAAGATGGCCTCCGGCGGCAGCTTGCCCGGTTTCAGCATCAGGTTCGATGGGCCGATGCCGGTGTCGCCGGTCAGTCCGCGTCGCGCATGGCCGGTGGGGGGCACGCCCAGCCGGCCGGCGGCGTAGCGGTCGGTCAGAAAGCCGGTCAGCCGCCCGGCGTCCACCACCCGCATCGGCCGGCATCGCGTGCCCTCGCCGTCGAACAGCCGGTTGCCCAGCCCTTGCGGGTGGTCGGGATCGTCCACGATGTTCACGAACCCGGGGAAGACGGCCTCGCCCCGCGCTTCGGCCAGGAACGAGCGATGCTGAAGCACGGCGCGGCCGTTGATGGCGGCGGCCAGGTGCCCGAGCAGCGAGACGGCGGTGCGCGGCTCGAAGATCACGGGCATGGCCCCGCTCTCCAGGCTGGCCGCGCCCAGCCTGTCGGCGGCGCGGCGGGCGGCTTCGCGGCCGATGTCCTCGGGCGCGCGCAGGCGTTCGGCGTCCCGCTGCCGGTCCCAGGCGTAGTCGCGCTGCATGCCCTCGCCCTGGCCCGCCACCACGGCGCAGGAGAGCGACGCCGAAGCCTTCTCGTAGCCGGCCTCGAAGCCGTCGCTGGCGGCATAGGCCACGCGCGTGCGGCCAAATCCCGCCTCGGCGCCCTCGCTGTTGCGAATCGCATCCGCATAATCGAGCGCCGCCTGCTCGCAGGCCAGCGCCGCCTCGCGCGCCGCTTCCAGCGGCCAGGGTTCGCCCGCGCCGTGGCTTTGCGCCCAGGCCGCGATTTCCTCGCGCGAGGGGTGCTCGGCCCCCTCGGGGGGCACGGCGTCCGGGTCCGGCGCGGAGATGCGCGCCATGGCCATCACCTGCGCGGCCAGCCTCTCCAGCCCCTCGTCCGACAGATCGGAGGTGGAGGCGCTGGCAAAGGCCAGCCCGCCGCCGGTTTCGACGAAGGCGCGCAGGCCCACGCCCTGGGCGTCCTCGCGCTCGACGGATTCGACGCGGCCGGCCCGCACGCGCACCGATTCGCCCTCGTCGGCCACGGCCAGCGCGTCGGCGCTGTGCGCCCCGAGGCGCTTGGCCGCCTCCACCAGCCGGGCGGCTATTTCTGCGAGATTAGGTTCCATGATGATCGCTATTTACTTTCTTTCATCCAAGATTGTTTGTGCCAACTTAGCATTATCGTATTTCTGTGGATTATTGGCGATTCTTGTCAGGGCTTGATTCGTCATGTGCGGATAAATTAAGTGGTTCCATCGCTCCATAAATGGCCCGGGGTTATTCAAAATCGCCTTCGCATTTCTAATGCGTTGAATGGAAAGAGGGTGCTTATCGCCATATTCGAGCATGACAATCGCTTGTTGGGCCGAGTTCTGTGTGGACAGCCAAGTAATCCAGTCTAGAGCCCGCTCTTGCACTCCATCTCGGTAAAACATATAGAGAGCAAATTCATCTGCTGTTTCTTCATTATTCCATCCGGGAAGTTCCCACAAGTTGAGCAGAGTATGCCCTAATTCATGGAACATTACGCCGCCAATTGCACCAACGAGGTTTTGAGAGGCGAGCTCATAGAAAAGTTCGCTGCACATCGTAATATGGCCGCCTTGAGAAGCAGAAAAAGCGTTTGATTGACCACATGGCTGGAAGTTAAGATTGAATTTCGGCGTGATAAAAGTGGTTTCCACTTCATTCATGAATGAATTAAACATACCTCTATATTGCCGGACTTCATCTTGGCTTAATTGCTTCGTTGCTGTCACCATCAAATTGGCCTTCTTAGTGGCCATAGCACTAATTGTGTTATCCACAACAAGATAGTGCGTTTCAGGCTTCGCCACTTTGAACAAGAAACGAAATGCTGCTCTTTGCTGAGCAAGCCCTCTACAGCCGTTGGGTTGACCGGCAAGAAGGAATTGGTAGTCCGATTTGGAACATATATAAACATCCAATCGCTTGAACAGCTGATTCATCGGTGTGGCTTCGACGAGCAATGAATCGCCTACGTTATATTGACCGAGAGCATAAACGCCATATTTCTGCGCTGGAACTTCAACATAATTGCGAAAGGCAACATATTTGATGGTGCGATCAATGTTGATTTCGGCAGCATTTGTCGATTGAAGCAAACCAATCAATGCTAGAGTGAGCAGTGTTGCCATATTCAGCTTATCTGTGAGTTTCATGTCTTGGCTCCTCCTATAATCAGCTCGTCAATGCGGATGGTGGGCAGGCCCACGCCCACCGGCACGCTCTGGCCGTCCTTGCCGCAGGTGCCGACGCCGGGATCGAGCGCGAGGTCGTTGCCGATCATCGAGACCTTGGTGAGCACCGAGGGGCCGTCGCCGATGAGCGTGGCGTCCTTGACCGGGTGCTGGATGCGCCCGTTTTCCACGTAATAGGCCTCGGAGGTGGTGAACACGAACTTGCCGGAGGTGATGTCCACTTGGCCGCCGCCGAAGTTCACGGCGTAGATGCCGCGATCCAGCGAGGCGATGATGTCCTCGGGGCTGGCGTCGCCCGCGAGCATGAAGGTGTTGGTCATGCGCGGCAGCACCGGGTGGGCGTAGGACT
>JALVTX010000067.1 GCA_027035825.1 Mariprofundaceae bacterium | reverse complement strand
GCGCGCGACGCGCTGGCCGCCTGGTTCCTGGAGAAGACGGACGGGCGCAACGACTTCCCGCGCCAGCCCTTCCACCAGGTGGCGGCCATCAGCTACGCGCAGCTCGTGTTCGAACCCGGCGAGGAGGGCGGCGAGATGGTCATTCGCCGCATCGCCAGCGGCGGCGAGCCCGCCAGCGGCGAGCGCGAACTGCTGGAAGGCTTTCTGGGCCTGATCGACAAGCGCGCCCCCAGGCTGGTGAGCTTCAACGGACGCGGCTTCGACATCCCCGTCATCAAGTATCGCGCCATGGCGCACGGCCTGTCCTGCCCGCGCTGGTTTTCCGAGGGCGACCGCTGGAACAGCTATGACTCCCGCTACTCGGGCGAATATCACCTGGATCTGCTGGAGGTCTTTTCCGACTACGGCGCCTCGGCCCGCTGCTCGATGGACGAAGTGGCGGCGAGCTTCGCCATCCCCGGCAAGCTGGACACGGCGGGCGACGACGTGCGGGCGCTGTTCGAGGCCGGCGAGATCCAGGCCATCCGCGACTACTGCGAGACGGACGTGTGCACCACGCTGCTGCTGTTCCTGCGCTGGCAGCGCTTCAACGGCGCGCTCTCCGAAGGAGCGCTGGCGCGGCTGGAGTTGGGGCTGGAGAACTATCTGGAGACGGAAGGCGAGGCGCGCCCGCACCTGATGCGGTTCCTCGACGCCTGGCGCGCCCTGCGCCAATAGGCTATGTTGTGAACGATGCGAGAACCCGACACCGGAGGTGAACGATGAAACAACGCCATGTTTGGATGATGAGCCTTGCGCTGCTGGCCGCCTGCGGCGCGCAGCAGGAGAGCGCCCAGCCGACATCCCAAGCGCCAACACCCCAGACGGAGACAACGAACGCGCCGGCCGCCACCACGGCTGCCCAATCCACCGCCGACCAACGCGCCCGGCCCCTAGCGGCAAGCCGGCCGATGCAGGGTCAATCGGCGCAGGACGTGCGCGCCGAGGCGCCGGCTTCCAGCCGCGCGGACATCGCCCGCGCCACCACCCTGCCCGCGATGACGCAACCCAAGCCCGGGCCGACAAACAAGTCCGCCCCCGTCCACCCCGCCGCCAGCAAGCCCGCGCCAGCCTCCCCGACCGCGAAAGCGGCCGCCCACCATGCAACCCCCACCCAACAAGCGGCCAGCGAAACGACCAAGGCGGCAAGCACGGCCGCCGCGGCCGTGGCCGCCGATTTCAACGTCAAGCCCTGCAAGAGCTGCCACGCGGTGAACAAGACCAGGGTCGGGCCGGCATGGAAGGACGTAGCCGCCGCCTACGGCAGCCCCGAGGAACTGGCCCGCGCATTCAAGGCCGGCTTCAAGGTCAGCGATCGCAAGCTGGCCAGCGCCGATCCCAAGTGGAAGCGCAAGGCGACGCTGATGACCGGCACGTTCAAGCGCCTCATCCGTGGCCATGAGGACGCGGCGGCGCAGGCCCTGTTCGCTGCCGTGAAACGCGGCCATATCTGACCGCGCCTCTCCGGGCAACCGCGAAATGTAGGAGCGGCGTCCACGCCGCGAATCATTGCCGACGGTGGAAATTGGCGGCCTTGGCGGTTCGCGGTCTGGAGACCGCTCCTACGAATGGAAATGACGGGGCCGGAGGCCCCGCCTGCCGAGGAATATCGCGTGATGTGATGTAGGATCGGCCTCTGGCCGCGAACATGGGGGGATTCGTTCGGGGCCGGAGGGCCCTCTACGAGGCGGAATCCTTCAGCGGATTCGGAGCCTGGATATCCCGCCTATCGACGGACAGCCCCGCCTCGGCATGGCGCGCCGCTTCCCGGAGCAGGGGGAGAAAAGCGCGAATTGCCGGCGATTCGCCCCGATCGCGATGCCGCACCTGGTGCAGTTCGCGGAACATCCGCAGGCCTTCCACTTCCACCTGGCGCAAGCGGCCATCCTCCAGTTCCGAACGCACCGCCATGCATGAAATCACGCCAGCGCCCACTCCATCCAGCACCGCGCTCTTGACGGCGGCGGTGCTGCCAAGCTCCATCACCGGCCGCGCCTCCACGCCCGCGGCGCGCAAATGCCGCTCCAGCACCGCGCGCGTGCCCGACCCCTGTTCGCGCAACACCAGGCCAAACGCCCGAAGCTCGTCCGCGGCAATCCTGCCGCGCCGCGCCAGCGGATGATCAGGCCGCGCGACCAGCAACAGCTCGTCGCGCATGAACACGGTGGATTCGAGTTCGGGATGCTCGACAAAGCCTTCCGTGAAGCCCAGCGCGACCTCGTCGTTCAGAAGCAGGCCGTGCACCATCTCGGTATTCCCGACCTGTAGCCGGATATCCACCCCCTCGTGCAGACGGCGGAAACGCCCCAGCACCGGCGGCAGGAAGTGATTGGCGATGGTCGTGCTTGCGCCGAGATGCAGGCTGCCGGCCGCCATGTCCCTGAAATCGCGCATGGTCTGCTCGGCGCGACG
>JALVTX010000066.1 GCA_027035825.1 Mariprofundaceae bacterium | reverse complement strand
CCCTATAATCCGCATCAGGGCCTCCTTTCTCTCGTGGTCTTTCAACCCCAAGAATGGAGGCCCTCCCTCTTGCCCTCAATGTCTCACATCTGTCTGAACCAGGACACCGTTGGTGTGCTTCTTATGGTTCCAGGGCCACGATGTCCACGCCCGTGGTGTCGCCGCCGCGGTGCTCCAGCGTGGGCCAGACGGGATAGATGCGGCGGGCGGGGATGCCGCGCGCGCGCATGTAGCCCTCGATCCGCGCCTGGGTGCGGCGCACCCGGGCGACCAGCTCGGCGTCCGGTTCGTGCGAGCCGAGCCTGGGCGTCAGTTCCACGATGAGTTTCGGTTGCGCGCGCAGCCGGCGAATGACCTTGCGCAGCCGCACGCGCTCGTTGTGCGTGAAGACCCGGCCGCGATACAGCCGCAGGCCGGCCAGGATGGCGCGCGGTTTCGGGCGCGCGCCACGCAGTCTGGCGGCCTCGGCCCGCGCCTTCATGCGTTCGGCCAGCGCGCGGCCCAGCATGGCGAGCGAGGGCGGCGAATCCTGCCAGTCGCCGGCGAGATGCAGGCGAAGCTCGGCCCGGCGCTCCGCGTCGAGGCGCGCCAGCAGGGTGGAGAGGTCGAAGTCGGTCAGGGCCGCCAGCGGATCGTCGGGGAAGGCGCCGCCCTCGGTCGCGCCGTGATGCAGGGCCAGGGTGACCGCGCCCCGCCATTGCGCCTTGCCGCGCGGACGGAGATCCAGCGCCGCATCCAGCCGGCCGCGCACGAGCCTGGGCGCGCCGGAGGCCGCCAGCCAGTCGTTGAGGAAGAATGGCAAGGCGTCGCGCAGGCGGGCTTGCAGGCCGAGGCGCATGGGCCGGGCGTAGGGCTTCATCCAGCCCTTGGCGCTGAACGCGCCGCCGCCCACGCGCGCGCGCAGCCGCAGGCTGGCGCGCTTGCCGGGCCGCAGGCGTCCGATGCCGAGCCAGGCATCCTCGGCCCAGGTCGCGTCCGGGTTGCCGATGCTGACGCGGCCGTGCGCGAAGGTGATGGAGCGCGCTTGCCAGCCCGTTCCCAGACCCTGGAACCATTCTCCGGGCGCCGGAGCGGCCTGGGCCTCGCGCGGGATTGGATGCAGCGCGGCCTGGTAGAGCCAGTGATCGATGCGCACGTCGCCCAGCACGCGAACCATGGGCTGGCCCTCGGGTTGCGATCCGGCGGCCTCCCCGACCAGGGGAAAGTCCACGCGCTCCAGCGGAATGTCCGCGTGCGCGGCGCGAAAGGCGTCTCCGCCCTGGGTCAGTTCCACGTCGGCCAGTTCCATCTCGCCCTTCATGCGCCAGCGATCCGCGCCCTGGGTCAGTTCCACGTCGAGCCGCGCCGCGCCCTGGATGCGCGTCGGCCCCTGCTCGCCGATGAGCGAGAGCTCGGGCAGCAGCGGGCGCAGCCGGGCGAGCGCCGCCTGCCTTGCCGTGACGCGCAGGGTCAGCCTGCCCGGGCGTCCCTGGCCTTCCAGTTTCCAGCCCTCGTCGCCGGCGCTTTCGGCCTGCCATTGCACGTGGCCGCTGGACGCCAGCGAGAGCCGACCGTGCAGTGGCGGCAGCGCAAGCCGGGAGCGCGCGGTGTCCGCGCCCCCGTGGCTCCAGAGCAGTTCGGGGCGGACGTCTTCCACGTCCAGCCGGCCGATGCGCCAGCGCCAGGGCGAGGTGGGCGCGGTCATGGCATCGAGCTTCAGGCCGAGGCTTGCGCCACGGATGCGCGCGTTCGCCAGACTTGCGCGGTGGCGGCTCCAGTCCACCTCGCCGTTCTCGATCTCGGCCGCTTCCACGCGCCACTCCGGCAGATGTTCGCCCACAAGCGCGAGCCGCCGCACCCGGCCATGCGCGATGCGCAAGCGCCATGCGCGGCCGCCGTGCGTGAGCGTGGCCTCGCCGCTCCAGTCGCCGGATTGGAGCCTGCGCCCGAACAGGGCGGGCCATGCCGCGCCCCAGCCGTTCAGCGGCCAGCGGGTCGCGTTGATTCGCACGGTCGTGGCATCGGCGCTGCCGCCGGAAGCCGCGCCGAAGGAGGCTTGCAAGCGCGCGCGCGCGTTTTGGCGGCCCGGGATCAGGAGTTCGCCGGCCAGGTTTGCCTGCTGCCCGGTGCGGCGCCAGTCAAGGTGACCCGCCACCGAGGCCCGTGGCGCGCCGGCCAGGCCCAGCGCGCGCGCCAGCCACGCGCCGGGCAGGTCGCGCAGCCGGATGTAGCCGCGCCACCCGTGGTCGCTTTGGCGGCCATCGAGCAAGACCTGGCCGCCGCCGGCGCGGGCCGCCAGTCCGAAGGCGCGCGGGCGGATTTCGCCGCCCACGTCGCGCAGGAACCAGGGCGCGGCGTTGTCGCTTGGGTTTCGGGGCGCGTTTTTCTGTTCCGCCGGCGCTCGTTCCACGCGCAACACGCCGCGTCGCAGCCGAACCACGTCGGCGCGCCGCAGCGCCGCCCACCAGGCGGCCGG
>JALVTX010000065.1 GCA_027035825.1 Mariprofundaceae bacterium | reverse complement strand
ATGCGCTCCACGTCCAGCTTCACGTCGCGCCCGGGCGTGGCCATGTGCGCCAGCGTGAAGCGCAGCGCATCGGCCCCGTACTCTTCCACCATCACCAGCGGATCGATCACGTTGCCCTTGGACTTGCTCATCTTCTGGCCCTGAGCATCGCGGATCAGGGCGTGGATGTACACGTCGCGGAACGGCGCCTGGCCGGTGAACTTGAGCCCGAGCATGATCATCCGCGCCACCCAGAAGAAGATGATGTCGAAGCCGGTGACCAGCACGTCCGTGGGGTAGAAGGTTTTCAACTCCTCGGTGTCGTCCGGCCAGCCCAGGGTGGAGAACGGCCACAGGCCGGAGGAAAACCAGGTGTCCAGCACGTCCTCGTCTTGGCGGATGCGAGCGCCGCCGCAGCCCGCGCAGCGCTCGGGCGTCTCGCGCGCCACGGTCACGTGGTCGCAGTCCTCGCAGTACCAGGCCGGAATCCGGTGCCCCCACCAGAGCTGGCGCGAGATGCACCAGTCCTGGATGTTGCGCATCCATTCGAAATAGGTCTTCTCCCAGTGCCTGGGCACGAAGCGGATGTCGCCGTTCTCGACGGCCTCGATGGCCGGGTCGGCCAGCGGCTGGATCTTCACGTACCACTGGTCGGTCAGGTAGGGCTCCAGCACCGCGTGCGAGCGGTCGCCGCGGCCCACCGCGTGCCGGTGCGGTTCCACCTTGTAGAGCAGGCCGGCAGCATCGAGATCGGCCACCACGCGCTCGCGCGCCTCGTAGCGATCCAGCCCCCGGTAGGCCTCGGGCACCTCCGGCACGTCGGCCAGGTGCGCGCGCGTGGTCAGGATGTTGAGCATTGGCAGCCCGTGCCGGCGGCCCACCTCGTAGTCGTTGAAATCGTGCGCCGGCGTGATCTTCACGCAGCCGGTGCCGAATTCCATGTCCACGTATTCGTCGGCGATGACCGGAATCCGGCGCTCGGTCAGGGGCAGCAGCACCTCGCGGCCCACCAGATCCTGGTAGCGCGCATCGTCCGGATGCACGGCCACCGCCGCGTCGCCAAACATCGTTTCCGGCCGCGTCGTGGCCACGATCACGTGGCGCTCGGGATCATCGGCCAGCGGATAGCACATGTGCCAGAGGTGTCCTTCTTCCTCCTCGTGCACCACCTCGAGGTCGGAGACGGCGGTCTCCAGCACCGGGTCCCAGTTCACCAGTCGCTTGCCGCGGTAGATCAGCCCTTCCTCGTACAGGCGCACGAACACCTCGCGCACCGCGCGCGACAGCCCCTCATCCAGCGTGAACCGCTCGCGCGACCAGTCGCAGGAACAGCCCAGCCGCTTGAGCTGGCGGATGATCGTGCCGCCCGAATGCTCCTTCCACTGCCAGACCCGGTCGAGGAAGCGCTCGCGCCCGAGGTCGCGGCGGTGCACGCCCTCCTGGTCCAGCAGCCGCTCGACCACCATCTGGGTGGCGATGCCCGCATGATCGGTGCCCGGCTGCCAGAGGGTGTTGCGCCCCTGCATGCGCCGCCAGCGCACGAGCACGTCCTGCAGGGTGTAGGAGAAGGCATGGCCCATGTGCAGGGTGCCGGTCACGTTCGGCGGCGGAATCACGATGCAGAACGATTCCTCGCCGCCATGCGGCGCGAATGCATCCGATTGCAGCCACTGCTCCGAAACCGCCGGCTCCACCGCCTGCGGATCGTAGGTCTTCGCCAGTTCAGCCTTCTTGGTCATCATCCCTTCCCGAATCTGTTTCCGATGTGTCCGGACGCCCGCCGGACGAGCCCAGGCGCGCCGCCAGCTCCTCGCGCACCAGCTGATCCACCCATTGATCCAGCAACGGGGCCATCAGGGGCGGCAATGCGCGCACCAGCCTCGCGCTCACCCCCTTCGCAACCGCCTCGGCCAGGGCATCCAGCGTCGCCGCATCCAGCCCCGCCCCGGTTTCCGGACGTTCGGCCTCATGGTTCGCCGGGGCGTCCGTATCAGCCGCGTCTTCCCCTGTCTCGCCGGCTTTCGTCCCGTCCGCTTCCGTTTCGTCCGCTCCGTTTTCGTGGGTCGCCGAAGTCGTCGCTTCTCCGCCAGCCTCGAACGGCAGCGTTTCCTGCGGGCTCTCCACCAGCATGGACTCGCTCAGCACCAGCTTCCTGGGCCCGGCCGAAGTCTCATGCGCCACGAACACGGCTGCCGGGGCAGACGCTTCCTCATCGGCGCCGGCAGTAGCATCGGAAGCCTCGCCTGCCGCTTCCGTTTCCTCGCCGCCATCCGGCGCGTCCGGGCCCGCCGCGACGGCGGCATCCGCATCCGCAACATGATCTGGTGCGGCCTGATCCGGCGCGGCATCCGACGTCTCGGCCGCGTCATCCGGGCCGGCGTCCGCCGGCCCCTCGCCATCGGGGCGCGCCTCGGGCGCGTCCGGAATATCGTCGTTGCGCCCGTCGGCCTCCTTCAGAAGCTGATCCAGGCTGGCCAGAATCTCGTCAATGCT
>JALVTX010000064.1 GCA_027035825.1 Mariprofundaceae bacterium | reverse complement strand
GGCGATGAGTTCGCCCAGTCGCGCCTCGAGCAGCGCGCGGGACTGCTCGTCCCGTTCCCGCAGCAGGTTCCCGGTCTGCTCGGCCAGCCGTTCCTGGAGCTGCCCCCGTTCCGCCTCGATCCGCGCCCCTAGGCGCTCGCCGAGATTCGTTTCGATGGCGCCCAGGCGGCGACCCATCCACAGCAGCAGGCCGATGACGACCGCAAACCCGAGCGCGAGCAGGATCATCGCGTTCATTCGCTGCCCCCGCGCACCTCGGCCATCAGGCGGCGCATGTCCGCTTGCAGTCGCCGCTCCGCGGGCGTGGCCGCCACGACCTCGGGCACGGGCACGGGCCGGCCTTCATCGTCCACGGCCACGTAGGTGACGACAGCGTCCATGAGCGCCTCCTCCAGGAAGCGGTCGGAGCCAGCCGCGCACACGCGCACCGGCGTCCACAGGCTGGTGCGGCCGGTGGCCGCCACGCAGGCGGTGGCGGTGATGAACCGACCCTCGCGCACGGGACGCAGGAAGCGGGCGCGATGCACGGCCACGGTCAGGCAGTCCCGGCCGCAGAAGGCGCGGGCGGCCAAAAAGCCCGTTTCGTCCACCAGCGTCAGCAGCCGCCCGCCATGCATCATGCCGTAGCGGTTGAGGTCGGCGGCGGTGACGTGATGGCCGCGATGGACGGTGGTGGCGCCGATGTGGGTGACGAGCATGGCGTCACTCTACCCAATGGGCGCGCTTGTTGAAATCGGCGGCGCAATCCCCGAAGATTGCAAGATGTCTTCGTCATCGGACAGCGCGAGCCCAACGGCAGGGGAACGCCGGCACTTGCCGCCGGCGCATTCGTTTCTGCCGCCGGAAACGGTCAACCTGCTGTTGCAGTATGGCTCCGATTTCCCGATGGATATGGCCATTCCCGAAACCATGTGCATCGTCTTCAGCGACATGCGCGGCTTCACCGAGATGGCCGAGAATCACGACCCCAAGGACGTGTATGCCGCCATCAACGCCAGCCTCGCGGTGCAGACCCGGCTGGTGCTGGCGCACGGCGGCAGCGTCAACAAGTTCCTGGGTGATGGTCTCTTGGCCTGTTTCTCCGGCCAGGATCGGGTGGCCCGCGCCGTGCGCTGCGTGCTGGAGATGAGCGAGGAGCTCCAGCGCCGGGAGGAAGAGGAGAAACACCTGCCCTGTCCGGTCGGTTTCGGCGTCAACGATGGCAAGATACTGCTGGGCATTCTGGGTTCGCGCGAGCGGCGGGAGTTCACGGTGCTGGGGGACGTGGTGAACACGGCCGCGCGCCTGTGCGGCATCGCCGCGCCGTTTCAGGCGCTGATCACCGAGGCCGCCGTGCGCGGGCTGCCGGAAGAGATGGCGCGCGCGCACTGCCGGTTTTTCCAGGACGTGCATTTCAAGGGCAAGTTCGAGCCCACGCGGGTTTACAGTCTGGCGTCCTGATTGCCTCCTGTTCTTGGCTCGCCGGCCTTCTGCGCCGGGCGGGCTGCTGATACACTCTCGGCTGATGCGAGCTTGCTTGTCTTCGGGATTCCCGCGGCGGGTTGCGACGGCGCTGTCGTGGCTTGCGCTGTGGCTGGGCCTGGCCGCGACCGCCATGGCCGCGACGGGCGGCATTGTCTTGAAGCTCGATGTCTCCGGCAAGGTCATCGCCTGCGATGCCCGGGCCGACTTCGATGCCGCGCGCATCGCCCGCGTGCTGGGCGAGGGCACCCAGGTGGGGGTGGATTGGGACATCGAGGTGGCGGCCGTGCGCCGCTACTGGCTGGACGCCACGCTGGCCGAGGTGACAGTGAAGCGGCGGGTTCGGCCCGATCTGGTGTCGCGAAGCTGGCTGCTGATGGACGAGACGACCGGCATCACCCGCCGGGTGTTCGACGTGCGCGAGGCGGTGCGCTTCCTGGTGCGGCTGGATCACTTCCCCGTGCTCGACCGGAGCCTGCTGGAGCATGCGCGGCCCTACCGGATGACGGTGACGGCGCGCAAGACCGAGGGCGACGCCGCGCGCGGCTGGCTGGCGACCTGGCTGGGGCGGGGCAGCCTGGAAGCGAGCGCCGTCTTTTCGTTGCCATGAGGCCGCTGTCATGAGCGCCGAAGCGGAGACAGGGGCGATGAAGCGCCCGGGGCTTATGCGCATCCTGCCGTTCGTCGCGGCCGGGCTGCTGCTGGCGGGCGTGGCGGTGGCGTGGCCGCGCGGCTTGCGGAATGGCCCCGGCCTGTGGATGGCCTGGATCAACATTGCGCTGATGCTGACGCTGGCGGCGCTGGCGTTGAACTATGGCTGGCGGCTGTGGCGGCAGCGCGAGGAGCCGCGCCCCGGCTCGCGTTTGCGCGCCAAGCTGGTGATGGCCTTGGTCGGCATGCTGCTGATTCCCTCGATGATCGTGCAGATTTCCGCCACACAGATGGTGGAGCGCGGGCTCAATGTCTGGTTCGACGTGCGCGTGGACACGCTGCTGGATCGGGCCCTGAGCCTGGCGCGCGGTTTCTATGGCCGCGTGGAGAGCGATCTCAAGCACGACTTGCTGGCCTACGTGGCCGATGCGGAACTGCTCCAGGCGCTCGGGCCGCCGGCGGACTATGCGGCGCTCAGCCGGCGGCTGGAGGCAATCCAGACACGCACCGGCTGGCAGCGGTTGCAGTTGTTCGGGCCCAGCGAGCAGCTCTTGGGCGGCGTGGAGGAGAGCGGCCTGGAGGCCCTGGAGAACGCCCGGCTGGACGAGAACGCGAAGCTGGCGATGACGCTGGGGCGGGTCATCACCGAGCCGAAGACAGAGGGCGACCGCGAGGTGGTGGTGGGGTATGCGCCGCTCCAGGGCGCGCACGGCGTAGTCGGCCTGCTGCGCGCCGAGGTGCGGCTGCCCTCGGGCGTGGTGCATGATGCGCGCGCGGTGGAGGCCGATTACCGCAGCTACCGGGAGCTGGAGCGCAACCGGCAGGCCATCCAGGGGCTGTTCATGCATGGCATGCTGCTGATTACGCTGCTCGTGGTGATGGTGGCGGGCGTGGTGGCGCTCGTCTTTGCCCGGCGGCTGACCGCGCCCATCGGGCGCCTGGCCGGAGCGCTGCATCGCATCACCGAAGGCGACCTGAACGTGGCCATCAGCGAAACCTCCAGCGACGAGCTGGGTTCGCTGGCGCGTTCCTTCAACCGCATGGCCGCCCGCCTGCGGGAGAACGTGGCGGCGCTCAAGCGGGCGCAGGAGGAGCTGACCGAGGCGCTGAACAGCAGCCGCGCGCGGCGGCAGATTCTGGAAACCCTGCTGGCCAACCTGCAAACCGGGGTGCTGCTGCTGGACGATGACGGCCGCATCAGGCTGCTCAACGAAGCGATGCGGGAGCTCTTGCAGCTGCCGGCGGGCTGGATTCCGGGCAAGGACGCGGTGCGCCAGTGCCACGGGCGACTGCACGAGGTGGGGCGGTTCATCGAGGAGCTCAGGCACCAGGAACAGGAGCGCTTGCAGCGCGAGCTCGACGTGACCGTGGGCCGCAAGACGCTGCACATCCTGGCGCGCGGCGTGCGGTTGCGCGTGGAGGGCGCGGAGGAGCTGTCCGGCTATCTCATCGTGATGGACGACGTCAGCAGCTTGGCCGAGGCGCAGCGGCACCGGGCCTGGGCCGAGGTGGCGCGCCGGCTGGCGCATGAAATCAAGAATCCGCTCACCCCCATCAAGCTGGCGGCGGAGCGGCTGGAGCGCCGGTTCGCGCGCGAGGTCGGCGACGATGAGGTGTTCCACGCCTGCACGCGCACCATCATCGGCCAGGTGGAGCGCTTGCAGCGCCTGATCACCGATTTCTCGACCCTGGCGCGCCTGCCCAGGCCGCGCATCGGCGAGGTGAGCCTGGCGCGGCTGATGCGCGAGATGGGCGAGCTTTACGCGCCGTATCCGAACGTCGCCGTGGAGCCGTTCGCGGGCGAGGCCACCTGCATGTGCGATGCCGACCAGGTGCGGCAGGTGCTCATCAACCTGCTGGATAACGCCATCGCCGCCACCCGCGAGGCGGGCGGCCAGGTGCGCGTCTGGGCCGAGGTGGCGGACGATCGCGCCTGCTTCCATGTCGAGGATACGGGCGAGGGCATTGCCGAGGACAAGCGGGATCAGGTGTTCGAACCGTATTATTCCACCAAGGAGGAAGGCTCCGGGCTGGGGCTGGCGATTGCCTGGCGCATCGCCCAGGAGCATGGCGGCGAGCTGGCGCTGCTTTCGGCCGCGCGGCCGACGCATTTCCGGCTGGCCTTGCCGCTGACCGCGCATGTGATGGAGGCCGCATGAACGGACATGTCATGATCGTTGATGACGAGCAGGCGATTCGCGACGCGCTGCGCGGGCTCTTCGAGGACGAGGGCTACCGCGTGGACTGCGCCGCCACCGGCGAGGAGGCGGTGGCGCGGTTCCGCAAGCAGTCGGTGGACTGCGTGCTGCTGGACATCTGGATGCCCGGCATCGACGGGCTGGAAACGCTGGCGCGCCTGCGCGGCATGGACGCGGACGTGCCGGTCATCATGATGTCCGGCCACGCGACGATTGACACGGCGGTGAAGGCCACGCGGCAGGGCGCGTTCGACTTCGTCGAGAAGCCGCTGTCGTCCGACCGTCTGCTGATTCTGGTGCGCAACGCGGTGGAAAAGCGCCGGCTGGCCAGCGAGAACCGTGAACTGAAGCAGGACGCCTCGCCGCGCAGCCGCCAGGAACTGATTGGCGACAGCGAGGCCATCGCCGAGGTGCGCGCGCTCATCGACCAGGTGGCCGCCACCGACGCGCCGGTGCTCATCCTGGGCGAGCATGGCACGGGCAAGGCCGTGGCGGCGCGGATGCTGCACCAGCGTTCGCGGCGGGCAGATGCGCCGTTCGTGGCCGTGAACACCGCCAGCGTGCCCGATGCGCGCATGGATTCCGAGCTGTTCGGGCACGAAAAGGGGGCCTTCCCCGGCGCCCTGCATGCCCAGCGCGGGCGTTTCGAGGCGGCGAACGGCGGCACGATTTATTTCGAGGAGCTGACCGACCTGAGCCTGGCGGCGCAGGCCAAGGTGCTGCGGGTGCTGTCCGAGCGCGCCATCCAGCGCCTGGGCAACCCGACGACGATCCCGGTGGACGTGCGGGTCATCGCCGCCAGCAGCCGCCAGCCGGAAGCGTCGTTGCGCGACGGCCTGCTGCGCGAGGACTTCTACTACCGCCTGAACGTGGTGACCATTCGCCTGCCGGCCTTGCGCGAGCGGGTGGAGGACATTCCGCTGCTCGTGGAGGCGCTGGCCCGGGAGCAGGCCGAGGCGCTGGGCGGCGAGCCGGTGCGCTTTTCGCCCGAGGCGATGGCGCGCATGCAGGCCTATGGCTGGCCGGGCAACGTGCGCGAGCTGCGCAACTACGTCGAGCGCTGCCACATCCTGCGTTCCGGCGGCGAGGTGGACGTGGACGACATGCCGCCGCTGGACGCGGGCGGCGATGGCGGCGCGGACGTGCCGCTGGCCGACAGCTTCCACGTGGCGCGAGAGGCCTTCGAGCGCAGCTACCTGCTCTATCATCTGAACCGGAACGACTGGAACGTCAGCCGCACGGCCGAGGAAATCGGCATGGAGCGCAGCCAGCTGCACCGGAAGATCAAGCATTACGGCCTGAGCGCGAACAGGCGGGGGAGGCAGGCATGAACGTGCTGATTCTGGGCGCGGGCGAGGTGGGCTCGAACATTGCCCGGCGCCTGCTGGTGGACGGCGCCAACGTGGTGGTGGTGGATCGGGACGCGGACCTGCTGCGACGCATCGGCGACTCGATGGACGTGAAGACGGTGTGCGGGCACGCCTCGCTGCCCAGCGTGCTGGAGCGCGCCGGCGCCGAGGATGCCGATCTGTTGATCGCGGCCACCACCAATGACGAGGTGAACATGCTGGCCTGCCAGGTGGCGCACTCGCTGTTCAAGGTGCCGACGAAGATCGCTCGCGTGCGCGAGCACGAATACGTGCAGCGCGAGGAGCTGTGCGGTCGCGACGATTTGCCGATCGATGTCATCATCTCGCCGGAAACGGAGGCCGCCAGCGCCGTGGTGCGACGCTTCCGCGTGGCCTCGGCGGCGGACGTGCAGGAGTTCGCCGATGGCCGGATCACGCTGGTGGGGCTGCGGATTCCGCCCAAGAGCGAGCTGGCCGGCGTGTCGTTGGCTGATTTCGGCGAACTGATGACCGGTCATGCGGTGAACATCGTCGCCCACGAGCACAACCAGCAGTGGCGCGTACCCTCGGGCGACACCGTGCTGCTGGCCGGAGATGCCGTTTACGCGGCGATGGACAGCCGGCATGTGAACGTGTTTCTCGACGCCGCCGGCGTGGCGCACGAGGAGGGCGGGCGGCGCAGCGTGATGGTGGTCGGCGGCGGTCACATCGGCTACATCGTGGCGCGGAAGATGGAGGCGCTGGGGGTGGACCTGAAGGTCATCGAGTATGACGAGGCGCGCGCCCACTGGCTGGCCGAGCACCTGGATCATGCGGTGGTGATTGCCGGCAACGGGCTCGACCGCGAGCTGCTGGAGGAAGAGAACATCGGCGAGATGGACGCCTTCATCGCCCTGACCGACGATGACGAGACGAACATCCTGGCCAGCCTCATCGCCCGCAAGTACGAAGTGCCGCACATCCTGACGCTGGTCAACCGCTCCATCTATTCCGATCTCATCAAGGAGCTGGGACTGGAGGCCACCATCTCGCCGCGGCTGACCACCGTTTCCACGGTGATGGCGCACATCCGCAAGGGCCGGATTCTCGGCATGTATTCGCTCGGCGACGGCACGCTGGAGGTGCTGGAGGCCGAGGCGCTGGAAACCAGCGACATCCTGGACGTGCCGCTAAGCGAGCTGAAGCTGCCGAAGGAGACGCTGATCGGCGCCATCCTGCGCGACGGCGAGGTCATCATTCCGCGCGGCGACACCGCCATCCGGGCGCATGACCGCATCGTGCTGGCCACGCCCAGCCGTTCGCTGCAGGCGGTGGAGAAGCTGTTTGAAGTCCACCTCGAGTTCTTCTGAGCCCCGGCAATGCATCTCGGAGGGGTGGCCTGGACCCTGGGCGTGCTGGCGGCCTTGTTCGGCGCCGGCATGATGGCGCCGGCGCTGGTGGCGCTGGCCGATGGCGGGGGGCTTGCCTGGCGGTTCGTCGAGGCCGGGCTTATCGCCTGTCTGGCGGGCCTGGCGCTGATGCGGGCCGGCGGCGGGGCGCCGGCGCAGCTCGGGCACCGGGACGGCTTTCTCATCGTGGCGCTGGCCTGGGTGCTGCTCTCGGCGCTGGGGGCGCTGCCGTTTCTGACCGCCGGCGTCATCGCCTCGCCCGTGGATGCGCTGTTCGAGTCCGCCTCGGGGCTCACCACCACGGGCGCGACGGTGCTGACCGGCCTCGATCACTTGCCGCGTGCGATCCTCTTCTGGCGCTCGATGCAGGAATGGCTGGGCGGCATGGGATTGATCGTCCTGGCCGTGGCCGTGATGCCGCTGTTGGGCATTGGCGGCATGCAGCTGTTCAAGGCCGAGACGCCCGGCCCGGTGAAAGACAAGCTCACCGCGCGCGTCACCGAGACGGCCAAGGTGCTGTGGTATCTCTACGTGGCCATGACGGCGGTGTGCGCGCTCGCCTACCGGCTGGGCGGCATGGGGCTGTTCGATGCCGTCAATCACGCCATGTGCACGGTGGCCATCGGCGGCTTCTCCACGCACGACGCCAGTTTCGGGTGGTTTGCCGGCACGCACCTGCGGCTGATCGCGGCGTTGTTCATGTTCCTGGCCGGCATCAACTTCACGCTGCATTTCGCGGCGCTGTCGGGCGGCTTTTCGCCGCGCTCGCTGTTCATCTACCTGCGCGATGACGAGTTTCGCGCCTACGCGCGCTGGTGCGGCGCGCTGTTGCTGCTGATGCTGATGGTGGTGGTCGGCGCGGGCGCGGGAAGCTGGGACGAGGTCGTGTTCAACACCATCTCGATTGCCACCACCACCGGCTTCGCGGTCAGCGACTACGCGACGTGGCCGGCGGGCACGATGATGCTGTTCGTGATGGCGATGTTCATCGGCGCCTGCGCCGGCTCCACCGGCGGCGGCATGAAGGTGGTGCGCGTGCTGCTCTTGTTCCGGCAGGGGGCGCGGGAGATTCGGCGGCTGATTCACCCGCATGCGGTGTCGCCGGTGAAGGTGGGCGACCAGGCGGTGGACGCCTCGGTGACGCAGACGGTGTGGGGGTTCGCGGTGCTGTTCGTGGCCGGTTTCGTGCTGATTGCCACGCTGGTCGCATTCAGCGGCGTGGATCCGGTGACGGCGGCGTCCGCCGCCGCCGCCTGCATCACCAACACCGGCCCCGGTTTCGGCGAGGTGGGGCCGGCTTCCACTTACGCGGGGCTGCCGGCCGCGGCCAAGGGCATCCTGGTGTTCGGCATGATCCTGGGGCGGCTGGAGGTGTTCACGTTCCTGGTGCTGCTGACGCCGGGGTTCTGGCGCAAATGAGGCCCGCGCCGGCATGCGCGTGAACGCAATGCACGCGGGCCATTCCGGCGTTCGCATCCGTGGCGTGGCGTGGACGCTGGCCTGGCTGGCGGCGCTGTTTGGCCTGGCCATGCTGCTCACGGCCCTGGTCGCGCTGGAAGACCACGGCGGCCATGCGGCCGTGTTCGCGTGGACGGGCCTGGCCGTCGTCGCGGCAGGCATGCTGGCGGCCCGGCTCGCCGGCCCCGCGCCCGGGCATCTGGGGCACCGCGAGGCGTTTCTCATCGTGACGGCGGCGTGGCTGCTGCTGTCGCTCATTGGCGCCATCCCATTCTGGTTGCTGGGCGTCTGTCACGGTTTCGTGGATGGCGTCTTCGAGGCCGCCTCGGGGCTGACCACCACGGGCGCGACGGTGCTGACGGGGCTGGACGGGATGCCGCCGTCCATCCTGTTCTGGCGCTCGATGCTGCAATGGCTGGGCGGCATCGGCGTCATCGTGCTGGTGGTGGCGGTGATGCCGTTTCTGGGCGCGGGCGGCATGCAGCTCTTGCGCGCCGAGGTGCCCGGGCCGGTGAAGGACAAGCTCACCACCCGCGTGTCGGAGACGGCCAAGGCGCTGTGGGTGCTGTATCTGGGGCTGACGGCGGCCTGCGCCCTGGCCTATGGCTGGGCCGGCATGGACTGGTTCGATGCCGTCAATCACGCCATGTGCACGGTGTCCACCGGCGGCTTCTCCACCCATGACGCGAGCTTCGGCTGGTTCCACAGCCCGATGCTGCATGCGCTGGCCACGTTCTTCATGTTCGTCGCCGGCGTGAACTTCGCGCTGCATTTCGCGGCCATGCGGCGGGGAGTGTCGCTGTCCATGTATCTGGCCGACGAGGAATTCCGCTTCTGGCTGGCGGGGCTGGCGCTGATGGCGACCGTCGCCGGGCTGGGGCTCGCCGCGCATGGGGATGGCGATTGGGACGCGGCGGTGTTCAGCGTGGTCTCGATTGCCACCACCACCGGGTTCACCGTCGGCGATTACGCCCAGTGGCCGCCGGGGCCGGTGGCGCTCTTGTTGTTGCTGATGTTGGTGGGCGGCTGCGCCGGCTCCACCTCGGGCGGCATGAAGGTGGTGCGCTTTTTGCTGCTGCTTCGGCATGCGCGCCGCGAGCTGCTGCGGCTGGTGCATCCGCGGTCGGTGATGCACGTGAAGATCGGCCATCGGGCGCTGACGCCGGGGTTGTCCCAGTCGCTATGGGGCTTCGCCATCCTGTACCTGGCGAGTTTCTTCGTGGTGGGGGCGATGGTGGCCTGGAGCGGGGTGGACCTGCTCACCGCGCTGTCGGCCTCCGCCGCCTGCATCTCGAATACCGGCCCGGGGCTGGGGGCGGTGGGGCCGGCGCACAATTACGCCACCCTGCCGGACGCGGCCAAGGCCGTGCTGGCCCTGGCCATGATCCTCGGGCGGCTGGAGATCTACACCTTCCTCATTCTGCTCGTGCCGGAGTTCTGGCGCCGCTGATGTCCCGCTCGGCGGCTTCTTCCGCCATGCGGGCGCGGATCAGCCCGCGCACGGGATCGACCGAGTCAATCACGACCATGAGCCGGTCGCCGAGGCCGTGGCTCGCGCCGCCTCGCCGGGCGTGGAGGCGATGCCGCGTCTCGTCCAGCTCGAACATGCCGCCCAGATCGTCCACGTCCAGCGCCGCCTCGGCCAGCGTCGGCTGAAGCTCCACGAAGATGCGGCGCTTGGTGACGCCCGAAATGATGGCCGGCATGGTCTTGCCCACGTCCTTTTCGTGGTAGAGCGCGGCCAGCATGGCCTGCGTGTCCCATTCGGCGCGCTGTTGCTTGCGCTCCTGCACCGAGACGTGCAGGCCGATTTCCGCCAGTTCCGAGGCCGGCTGCATCGCATCCGGGTTCTGCTTGCGCAACAGCGCCTTCAGGCGCCGGTGCACGGTGAGGTCGGCGTAGCGCCGGATGGGGCTGGTGAAGTGGCAGTAGGTCGGGTAGGCGAGCCCGAAGTGGCCCTCGTTCTCGGTGGTGTAGCGCGCCTGCTGCATCGAGCGCAGCACCAGCCGGTGCAGCACGTGGCTGTAGGGCTTGCCTTCGGACTTCTCCAGCACCCATTGCACGTCGCCCGGCCGCACCCGCGCGTCCTTCTCGCCGGCCTTCGGCAGGCGCACGAAGATGCCGAAGGGCTTGAGGAACTCGTTCAGCGATTCGATGGATTCGCGCTCCGGCGCCGGGTGGACGCGGTAGAGCAGGGCGC
>JALVTX010000063.1 GCA_027035825.1 Mariprofundaceae bacterium | reverse complement strand
CCGTAGGTTGCAGGTTCGAGCCCTGCCAGGCGCGCCAGTGACGGTGGATGTAGCTCAATGGTAGAGCCCCGGTTTGTGGTACCGGTGGTTGTGGGTTCGAGTCCCATCATCCACCCCAGTTTTCCCCTTCCCGGAACGACGTCTCGATTCATGCTTGCAACGGCCGGGCGCGTGCGTATCATGCCGCGCGGGTCGTTAGCTCAGCTGGCAGAGCAGCGGACTCTTAATCCGCGGGTCCAGGGTTCGATCCCCTGACGGCCCACCATCTCAAGAGGGAGCAAGGCATGATCCTTGCTCCCTTTTTTGAATGCGTCACCCGATGCGCGGGACAACGCGGCGCGGAAGGGCTACCGTTCCCGGCCAGGCGCCCGATGCGAGAGTGGCGGAACTGGCAGACGCGCTGGATTTAGGTTCCAGTACCTTGACGGTGTGGGGGTTCGACTCCCCCCTCTCGCACCAGAATGATCGTCGCCCGGGCGACGGCAACGACAGACGGAGGAAGTGAATGATTCAGGTGGATGTGAAGAAGGTGGGCCCCGACGAGCACGAGGTTCGCGTGGAGGTGCCCGGCGACGAGTTCGAGCGCGTGTACGCGGAGCATCTGCGCCGCCTTCAGGCCAAGGCGCGGCTGCCGGGATTCCGGCCGGGCAAGACGCCGCGGCATCTGGTGGAGCAGCGGTTCGGCGCCCAGGCGCGGGAGGACGCCATTTCCGAGCTGGTGCAGAACCATTACGTGGAAGCCATCGAGCAAAGCGGGCTGAAGCCGGCGGTGCAGCCGGAGCTGGACGTGCCGGCATCGCAGCCGGAGAGCGGCTTTGCCTTCACGCTGAAGGTGACGACCTGGCCGGAGATCAAGCTGGCCGATCTTTCGAGCCTGCGTATGGACGAGACCGTGGTGGAGGTGACGGACGAGGACGTGCAGTCGGTCGTGGATCGGCTGATGGACAACCAGGTGCGCTATGAGGAAGCCGACGGACGCGAGGCGGCCCGCGGCGACGAGGTGGTGATCGATTTCGTCGGCTTCGTGGACGGCGAGCCCTTCGAGGGCGGGTGCGGCGAGGACGTGCGCCTGGTGCTGGGCAGTGGCCAGTTCATTCCCGGCTTCGAGGAACAGCTCGAGGGCGCGAAGGCGGGCGACGAGCGCACCGTGAACGTCACCTTCCCGGCCAATTACCAGCATGCCGGCCTGGCGAGCAAGGATGCTCGGTTCGAGGTGGTGGTGAAGGCCGTGGGCCAGCCGGTGAAGGCCAAGGACGAATCGGAGCTGGCGGAGATGCTGGGCTTCGACGATGCGGACGCGCTGCGCGCCGACATCCGCCAGCGCCTGGGCGTGGAGGCGGAGCAGGCGGCGTTCGAGAGCAACCGGCAGGCGGCCTTTGATGCGCTGCTGGCGGCCAATGACGTGCGCGTGCCCGAGGCGATGATCCAGCAGGACATGCGCGAGACCAAGGCGCGCCTCGTGCGCACGATGCGCGAGCAGGGCATGGAGGTGACGCCGGAGATGCTGAACGTGCCGGAATACGAGCAGGAGATGCGGGAGCGCGCCGCGCGCTCGCTGGCCGTGTCGCTGTTGCTCAACGCGGTGCGCGAGGCCCACGGGCTGGATGTGAGCGACGAGGAAATCGAGGCGGAGCTCTCGGCGCGCGCGGCGCAGTATCCCGAGGAACAGCGCGAGGCCTTCCGCAACTGGATGCGCGGCCAGCCGCAGCAGATGGAAGGGCTGCGCGGCGCCCTGCTTGAGAAAAAATGCGTGGCGTGCATCATCGAGCATGCTGGCAGGAATCCCGTGCGCATGAGCCTCTCCGAATGGCAGCAGCGCCAAGAAGCCGGCGAAGGCGACGACAGCAAGGAGGCCTCATGAACCTGGTGCCAATCGTGGTGGAGCAGACCCCGCGCGGGGAACGCTCCTTCGACATCTTCTCGCGCCTGCTCAAGGAGCGCATCATCTTCCTAGCCGGCCCGATCGAGGATCACACGGCCGATCTGGTGACGGCGCAGCTCCTGTTCCTGGAGTCCGAGGCGCCGGACAAGGACATCTACCTCTACATCAACTCGCCGGGCGGGCTGGTGACGGCGGGCCTCGCCATCTACGACACGATGCAGTACATCCGCTGCGACGTGTCCACGCTCTGCCTTGGCCAGGCGGCCAGCATGGGCGCGCACATTCTCGCCGCCGGCGCGCCGGGCAAGCGGTTCGCGCTGCCAAACGCACGCATCATGATTCACCAGCCGCTGGGCGGCTTCCAGGGCCAGGCGACGGACATCGAAATCCACGCCCGGGAGATCATCAAGCTCAAGGAGCGGCTGAACGAGATGCTGGCCAGGCACACCGGCCAGCCGCTGGAGCGCATTGCCGAGGACGTGGAGCGCGATTTCTTCTTGACCGCCGAGGACGCTTGCGATTACGGTTTGATTGACAAGGTGCTGACCCATCGCCCGGAGGCGGGCGGCCAGGACGCCAGCAGTCAGACCGGAGGCA
>JALVTX010000062.1 GCA_027035825.1 Mariprofundaceae bacterium | reverse complement strand
CGCGACCAGCACGATCAGCGACAGGATCACGCCCATGACCACCCGCTCCATCCTCAGCGCCCGGAAGAACGAATGATGCTGCTGCATCCAGTCGCGCACCCAGGCATCGGGCGGCAGGACGGCGCGCACGGCCTCCGCCACCTCGCGCGCCCGGTCGCGGTCGTGCAGTTGCAGCTCGATGCCGGTTACGGCATCGCCCAGCCGGTTCAGCCTCTGCACCGCGACAAGCGGCGCAATCACCAGCCCCACGTCATATTCGTAGAAGCCGGAATCGAAGATGCCGGCCACCTCGAAGGCGCGCATGCGCGGCGCCATGCCGGAAGGTCCGACGCCGGCGGCCGGCGACACGACATTCAGCCGGTCGCCCACGGACAACCCGAGCTTGTGGGCCAGATCCTTGCCCACCACCACCTTGAACGGCGAGCCGCGCGACAGGGAGGCGAAGCTGCCGCGGGCCATGTGGCCGGCAATCGCGTCCTCGCGCGCGGGGTCCACGCCCTTGAGCATCACGCCCGTGGCCTGGCCGCCGTGCGTCACCATCACCGGCGCCGACACGTAGGGCGCGGCCTGCTTCACGCCCGGCAGCCGCTCCACGCGGGCAAGCCAGCCACGCCAGCCGCGCAGGGTGTCGCCCGGCCCCTGGATGTCCACGTGGGAGGAAAATCCCAGGATGCGATCCTTCAGTTCCACGTCGAAGCCATACATCACCGAGAGCACGACGATCAGCGCCGCCACGCCGATGGCCACGCCGATGCCCGAGCTCCATGAAATCAGCGACACGAAGCGCTCGTCGCGCCTGGAGCGCAGGTAGCGGCCGGCCAGCATCCACTCGTAGCGCATGTCAGCTCAGGTAGCGCAGGTAAAGATAGGCGTGGGAAATCACGATGCTGACCAGCATCAATGCGAACGCGTGCCGCGTGAACTGGAGGAAGCCGATGGGGTGGCCCGCCCGCTGCGCGAACCCGGCCACGATGAGGTTCGCCGAGGCGCCAATGAGCGAGCCGTTGCCGCCCAGGCAGGCGCCCAGCGCCAGCGCCCACCACAACGGCTCGATGGCCTCCGGCCCGCCGAAGCTCGGGGCCATGTTCTGGATCAGCGGAATCATCGTGGCGACGAACGGGATATTGTCGATGACGGCGCTGGCGATGGCCGAAATCCACAGGATGGCCGCCGCCGTGGCGTTGAAATCGCCGCCGGTGAGCGCCAGCGTCTTGTGCGCCAGCCACGCAATCACGCCCACGCGCTCCACGCCGGTGACAATCACGAACAGGCCGACGAAGAAGAAGATGGTCGTCCACTCCACCTCGGCCATCACGCCCTCGAACGCCTTGTCCTTGGCGTGCAGATCCTGCCCCCAGGTCTGGAGCAGCAGCAACAGCGCCGCGCCGAACAGGGCGATGGTCGCGGGCTCCAGGTGCAGCGCGTGGGCGGCCGTGAAACCGCCGATGACCAGCGCCAGCACCAGCAGGCACTTGCGCAGCAGAGCGGCGTCCTCGATGGCCTCGCGCTCGTTGAACTCCATGATGAGCTTCTGCGCCTCGGGGGTGGCGCGCATCGAGCGGCCGAACAGCAGCCAGATGAGCCCCAGCGTGACGAGCATGATGACGGGGATGATGGGCGTGAGATTGAGCAGGAAGTCGTAGAAGCTCAGGCGCGCCTGCGAGCCGATCATGATGTTCGGCGGATCGCCGATCAGCGTCGCCGTGCCGCCGATGTTCGAGGCCAGTATCTGCGAGAACAGGAACGGGTAAGGATTCACGCCCAGGGCGTCGGTGATGAGCAGCGTCACCGGCGCGATCAGGAGCACTGTCGTCACGTTGTCCAGGAAGGCCGAGAACACCGCCGTCACGATGGCCAGCATCACCAGGATGCCCCACGGCCGGCCGCCCGCGGCCTTGGCGGCGCGAATGGCCACGTACTGGAACATGCCGGTCTTCTGGCTGATGGCGACGATGACCATCATGCCGGTGAGCAGGCCGATGGTGTTGAAATCGATGCCGCGGATCGCGGCCTCCTGCGTGAGCACGCCGGAGAGGATCATCAGCCCCGCGCCCAGGATGGACAGCACGGCGCGGTTGAACTTTTCCATCATGATGGCGGCATAGACCACCAGAAGCAGCGACACCGCCACCCACACCGGGTCGAGACCGAAGAGGGCGTGCGCGGAAGCGTAAGCGGATGCGTGCAGGGCCTCGCCGCCGGCCTGCGAGCCGGCCTCAGGCATCACACTCGTCCTCCGGAATGAAACGGTCGAGCGCGCGCAGGATGTCGCTGGAGGAAATCACGCCCTTCAGCCGCCGCTCCTCGTCCGCGACCAGCACATACTCGAAGCGGTCGTGGCGTATCATCGCGGCGGTGACGGACAGCAGCGATTCGTCCTCGCGCACGGTGGTGGGGTTCTCGTCCATCACGTCGGTGATGCGCTTGCCAAGCAGCTCGCGGTAATGCTTGCGCAACAGCCCGATGTCCGGCGCGAACGGCACCGACTGCAGATAGCCCTCCATGATGTATTCCGGCACGATGTGCGAGAGCAGCGTCAGCGTGTTCACCGCGCCCAGGATGCGACCGTCCCCGTCCACCACTGGCAGGATGCGGAAGGAATGCTCGTTGAGAATGGCGATGACCTCGGCCACCGTGTCCTCGGGACCGCACGTGGTGACGTCCCGCACCATGATTCGGCTTGCATGCATATCGCGCCTCCCGCGTCCGGCCGGTTCCTACTCCGGTCGCATGTGCGGAAAGAGTATCACATCGCGGATGGAATGTTGCCCGGTCAGCATCATCACCAGCCGATCCACGCCGATGCCGACGCCGGCGGCCGGCGGCATGCCAAACTCCAGCGCCCGCAGGTAGTCCTCGTCCACGCCGGCGGCCTCCTCGTCGCCGGCGGCCTTGGCCCGCGCCTGCGCCTCGAAGCGGGCGCGCTGGTCGTCCGGGTCGTTCAGCTCCGAGAAGCCGTTGGCGATCTCGCGCCCGGCAACGAACAGCTCGAAGCGGTCGGTGAAGAACGGCTCCTCGGCGTTGCGTCGCGCCAGCGGCGAGATGTCCACCGGGAAGTGCGTCACGAAGGTGGGCTGCTTCAGCTCCGGCTCCACCAGCTCCTCGAACAATGCCGCCAGGTAATGCCCCGCCTTCCAGGTGATCAGCGGCTTGAAGTCCTCGATCTCCTGCATGCAGACGGTGGCCAGCAGCGCCTTGTCCTGCGCGTGGCCGCGCAAGTCGGGCCGCTTCTCGAACACGGCCTCGTCCATGCGAATCCGGGCGAACGGCTCATCCAGGCGCACCTGGACGCCGTCCCACTCCACGCTGGAGACGCCGCAGGCGGCCGCCGCCTCGCGCACCAGTGCCTCGGTCGCATCCATCGCGTCCTGGTAGTCGGCATAGGCCTGGTAGAACTCCACCATCGTGAACTCGGGGTTGTGCGTCGCATCCAGCCCCTCGTTGCGGAAGTTGCGGTTGATCTCGAACACGCGCTCGAAGCCCCCCACCAGCAGCCGCTTCAGGTAGAGTTCCGGCGCGATGCGCAGGTACAGGTCCATGTCCAGCGCATTGTGGTGGGTGATGAAGGGCCGGGCGGCGGCGCCTCCCGGCTGCGTCTGGAGCATCGGCGTCTCCACTTCCATGAAGCCCCGCCGGGTCAGCCCCTCGCGCAGCGCCTGCACGATGCGCGTGCGGGCGCGGAACACCTCGCGCACCTCGGGATTGACCATCAGGTCCACGTAACGCTGGCGGTAGCGCAACTCCTTGTCGGCCAGCCCGTGCCACTTTTCCGGCAGCGGCCGCAGGCACTTGGTGACCATCTCCACGTGCGAGGCGCGCACCGAAAGCTCGCCGGTGCGGGTGCGGAACAGCACGCCGCGCGCGCCGACGATATCGCCCAGGTCCCACTTCTTCGTCGGGTTGTAGGCCTCCGCGCCCAGCTCGTCGCGGCTCAGGAAAAGCTGGATGCGCCCGCTGCCGTCCTGGATGTGCATGAAGCTGGTCTTGCCCATGACCCGGTGCGCCATGATGCGCCCGGCCACGGAGACCTCGATGGCCCGCGCCTCCAGCGCCTCGCCGTCCGCATCCGCATGTTGCGCGTGCAGCTCGGCCGCCGCGTGCGTGGGGCGGAAGCGGTTGTCGTAGGCCACGCCCGCCTCGCGCAGGCGCGCCAGCTTCTCGCGGCGCACGCGCACCTGTTCGGGAATCGGCGCGGCAACGCGCGCCGCCGGGGGCCTGGCTTGCTTGTCGCTCATGCTTGCTCCGTGGAAACGGGAATCGGGGACGGGCGCGACGAACGCGGCTCAGGCGCGGGCGTGGATGTCCAGGTCGCCGAAGAAGAAGGCGATTTCGGTGGCCGCGTTTTCCTCGGAGTCCGAGCCGTGCACGGCATTGGCCTCGATGGAATCGGCATGATCGGCGCGGATGGTGCCGGGCTCGGCCTCGGCAGGGTTGGTCGCGCCCATCAACTGGCGGTTCAGCGCCACGGCGTTCTTGCCTTCCAGCACCAGGGCCAGGATCGGGCCCGAGCTCATGTAGGCGCAGAGATCGCGGTAGAACGGCCGCTCCCGGTGCACGGCGTAGAAGCGTCCCGCCTGCTCCGCCGTCAGGTGCGTCATGCGCGCGGCGATGACCGAAAGTCCGTTCTCCTCGAAGCGGCGGATGATGTCGCCAATCACGTTCTTGGCCACCGCGTCCGGCTTGATGATGGAAAGCGTGCGTTGCACTGCCATGACTGTTCTCCTGAAATCCATGCGAATTCGCGCCACGCGGACGCGTGGCGCGGCACTATAGCCGGCTTGCCGGGCGAAGTCATGAGCGGGATGGCGAACCTCTGGCAACCTCCCGCAGAAACTTGCGGGGCTTACAGATATTCGGGCAGCCGCTCCCTGAGTTCAGCGGCCTCCAGCGCCGTGTAGTCCTTGTCCACCTCCACCACCTCGGCACCGTTCAGCGCGGCCCGCGCCTCCTCGCGCAGTTCCTCGCGCAACAGGCCCAGGAACGATGGCGCGGCAATCAGGTAGAGCTTGTCGAAAGCCTGCCTGCGCGCCTCCGCGGCCAGCGTCCGGGCCAGCTCCTTGGCGAAGCGGCGCGCCGCGGCCTGCTTGGGGCCGACCTCCTGCTCCATCACATGCCGCCCCTGCCCCTTGCTGTCGAAGGCGCGGCCGGGCAGATCCGTCGTCAGCTCGCGCTCGTGCATGCGCGCCTCGGGCGCATCCATCTCGCGCACCGGCCGCAGCGGCGCGGCCGGCTTCTCCGCCGTCCAGATGCGCGCCCGGCTGGCGTTGGCAGTCACGACCCAGATGGGATTTCCACGGTACATGGCCCCCTCCTTGCGGATGTTCAGGATGTCCATCCTTTCTGGAAATGCACTTCCGACACCCTGTATATAGGGGATTTCCCGCCCGATTTCCATCCCCGCGGCAACCTTGGCCGCGTTTGCTGTTCGCTTCAAACCACCAAGGCACAAAGACACAAAGAAAATGTTCTTCTCTTCGTGCCTTGGTGTCTTGGCGGTTCCCTTGTTTCGTCGGGCCGAAGCCCAACCTACCGGGCCACGCCGGAGATCACGCCACCGCCCAGAAGCTCCTCGCCGGCATAGAGCGCCGCCACCTGCCCCGGCGCGGTGGGCTTCTGCGGCTCCTCGAACACGAGGCGCAGGCCTTCCCCGGCCGCCTCGACGCGGCATGGCGCGGGCGCGGACTGGTAGCGCAGTTTCGCGCGCACGGGCTCGCCCTCGCCTGGGCGACGAATCCAGATCGGCTCCGCCACCTCCACGGAACGGATGAACGCATCCTCGGGCCTGGCCACCACCACCCGCGCCGCGTTGCCGTCCAGCGCCACCACGTGCCACGGCCCGCCCGGCAGGTTCAGCCCCCGGCGCTGGCCCAGCGTGTAGTGGGCGATGCCGGCGTGCCGCCCCAGCACGCGACCCCCGGCATCCACGATCTCGCCGGGGCGGAACCCCGCCCCGGCGCCCTCGCGCTTCAAGAAGGCGATGCGGTCGCCGTTGGGAATGAAGCAGATGTCCTGGCTCTCGCGCTTGTCGGCCGTGGGCAGGCCCGCCTCCGCCGCCAGGCGCCGCGTCTCGTCCTTCTCCAGATGGCCGACCGGAAACAGGATGCGCGCCGCCTGCTCGCGGCGGGTGGTGGCCAGGAAATAGCTCTGATCCTTGCGCCGGTCGCGCCCCATGAACAGGCGCACGCCGTTCTCGTCGTCGGCGCGGCGCACGTAATGCCCGGTGGCCACGAAGGCCGCGCCCAGCTCATCGGCCGCAGCCAGCAGCGCCCCGAACTTCACGAAGCGGTTGCAGCGCTCGCAGGGGTTGGGCGTGCGGCCGGAGGCATAATCGGCCACGAAGGGCTCCACCACGTGGGCGCGGAAGTCCTCGCGCATGTCCATCGCGTAAAACGGGATGCCCAGGTGATCGGCCACCCGCCGCGCGTCATGGGCGTCGTCCAGCGAGCAGCAGGAGCCGTGCCCGCGCACGTCCTCGCGCGCATAGTCCCAGACATGCAGGAACACGCCCACCACGTCCGCCCCGGCGCGGGCCAGAAGCGCCGCCGTCACCGAGGAATCCACCCCGCCGCTCATCGCCGCCACCACGCGCACCCCGGCCAGGGGCGCCAGGTCATCGCCTCGCATCATTTGCTTCATGAAGCCATGCTATCAGACCGCAACCGACCGGGACAAACCGGGAACAGATGAAGGAGCTCAGACGATGCGCCGCGGCACGGGCAGCGAAAGCCCCATCGCGCGGCGCATCAGCATCTCCTTGAGCGGCCCCGCGTTGCCAGCCAGGCGCATGCCGGCGTTCCTCAGCCAGCCCATGCCCGGAACCCGGCTGGTGAACAGGTGGTGGAACCCCTCCATGCCGCCCAGCACGGCCAGCACGTCCGGCATGCGCCCCCGCATGTAGCGCTCCAGCACCGGCATCCCGCCCCAGTCCTCGCCGAAGCGGCGCGCGTCGGCCACCTCCTGCGCCAGCACCATCGCATCGCGGATACCCAGGTTCACGCCCAGACCGGCCAGCGGGTGAATCTGGTGCGCCGCGTCGCCCACCAGCGCCAGCCGCGGGCGCGCGACATGCCGCGCCAGCTGGCTGCGGAGCGGGAACGCGGCCCGCTCGCCCGCCTCCAAGAGCGGCCCCAGCACCGGCCCGAAGGCCCGTTGCAGCTCCTCCAGGAAGCGCGCATCGTCCAGCGCCATCAGGCGCGCCGCCTCGCCGTCCTCCGCGCTCCAGACGATGGAGCACAGATCGCCGGTCAAGGGAAGGAAAGCCAGCGGCCCCGTGGGCAGGAACCGCTGGAAGGCCCGGCCGCGATGCGGCATGGCCGGCCGCACCGTGGCCACGATGCCCTGCTGCCCGAAACGGTGCGACCACACGGGAATGCCGGCGCGGGCGCGCAGCCAGGAACGGCCGCCATCGGCGCCCACCACCAGCGGCGTGCGCAGGCGCTCGCCATCGTCCAGCTCCACCTCGGCCGCGCTGACCCGCCAGCGCACGTCGGCGACGCTGGCCGGGCACAACAGCTCGGCGCTCGGCAACTCCTCCAGCGTCTCGCGCAGCGCCCCGGCCAGCACGCTGTTCTCGACGATGAAGCCCAGCGCGTCCAGCCCCGCCTCGCCGGCCTCGAAACGGATGCCGCCGTCGCGCTGGTCGTCCCACACGCGCATGGACTCGATGGCGCAGGCCTCATGCTCCAGCCGCCGCCACGCGCCCAGGCCACGCAGCATCTCCACCGTGCCGGCAACGATGGCCGAGACGCGGCAATCGCGCCCCAGCGAGCGACTCGGGTGGGCCATCTCCCGCTCCACGACCGTCACACGCATGCCGGCCTGCCCCAGCCCGCAGGCCAGCGCCAGGCCCACCATGCCGCCGCCGATGACGACGACGTCGGCGTCGAATTCCATGCGCCCGGTATCGCTCATGCGCCCTTCCCGGCCCGGGCGGCAAGCGCCGGCGCCTGCGCCAGGCCCGTGGCGCGCCGCATCAGCCAGGACTTCAGCGGCGGCAACGCCTGCATGCAGGCCAGCCCCGCGCCGCGCGCCAGCTTCAGCGGCAGCAAGTCATTGGCGAACACGGCGTTCAGCCCCTCGGTGAAGGCGGCCACGGCCACGTCGTCCGGCCACCGCCGCTGGCTGTATTCCTCCAGCACGATGGGCGCGCCCACGTCGCGCCCCGCCGCCCTGGCGCGGGCCAGCGCATCGGCCAGCACGGCCACGTCGCGCAGGCCGAGGTTCAGGCCCTGGCCGGCCACCGGGTGCAGCGTGTGCGCCGCGTTGCCGATGAGCGCCACGCGCGGCGCGGTCAGCCGCGCGGCCAGCCGAAACTCGAACGGAAACGCCGCCCGCGGGCCGGTTTCCAGCAAGCCCCCGAGCCGGCGCGCCATGGCCTCCCCCGCGTCCCACTCCAGCGCCCGCAGAAAATCCGCGTCATTCATCGCCATCACTTCGGCGGCGCGGCGCGGTGGCAGCGTCCAGACGATGGACAGCCGCGCCGCATCCAGCGGCAGAAAGGCCAGCGGCCCGGCCGGGCGGAAGCATTCCCAGGCCACGCCCTGGTGCGGTAGGCGCGGGCGCACCGAGGCGACGATGCCGAAGCGGTTGTGATCCCAGCCACGGCCGCGGATGCCGCACATCGCGCGCACGCGGCTCTCCGTGCCATCGGCGGCGACCAGGAGGCGACACGACAGACGCGACGGCCGCCCGCCGCGCCCCAGCCGGCGCACCGTCAGGCGCACGGCATCCTCGCCCGGCTCCACGGCCTCCACCCGCGCCGGCGAGCGCAGCGTCACCGCATCGGGCATCGCCGCATACAGCGCGCGCAGGATGCTCTCGTTCCCCGCCACGTAGCCCAGCGCGTCCACGCCGGCGTCGCGCTCGCGCATCCGCACGCGCGGCGGCAGCCCCGGCTCCAGCACGTGCACCTCGCGGATGGGCGCCACGCCCTCGCGCTCGATGGCCGCCCACGCGCCCAGTTCGTCCAGGTAATCGCGGGAGCCGCGCGAGAGCGCGATGACGCGCTCGGGGCCGCCCGCCTGCCTGCCTTCCGCCTTCCCTTCTCCCGCATCGGGCGCGCGCGGCTCCACCAGCGCCACCGAAAGCCCCGCCTTCGCGCAGGCCACGGCCAGCGCCGCGCCCGCCAGCCCGCCGCCGGCGATGGCCACGTCAAAGATCGCGCGCCGGCCGCTCGCCCGCCGCGCGGCGGTTTGTCGGGATGGTTTCGTGGATGCATTCATGGCGTCTGCCGGGAGTTTCGGCCACCGGCGCGGATTTTGCAAATGGCGTCCGCCCGGCTTGACACTCCCGCGCGCCGGGGCAAGGCTTCACGCGCTTTTCGGTGGGGTCTCGGGCCGCCATCGTTCATGCCGGGATGGTGAAATTGGTAGACACGCCAGACTCAAAATCTGGTGCCCGCGAGGGCGTGCCGGTTCGACTCCGGCTCCCGGTACCAGTTCCCCTTTACGCCTCTCTTGCCCCACGCGGGGCTCTCAGGCCGGGGCCAGGTGCTCCCCGGTGGTGTCCAGCGGGTCCTTGTTCAGCGCGGCGCGCAGGAACTTCTCGAACCGCTCGTAGCGGAAGGGCTTTTCCAGCACCCGCAGCCGCCGGCCCGGAAACCGCTTCTTCAGCTCGTGGCGATAGGCGGTGATGAACACCACCGCATCCAGCAGATGCGGCTTCTCGCGTGCCAGGTAATCGTAGATTTCATCCCCGCCGATCTTCGGCATGCGCACGTCCAGCGCAATCAGGTCGTAATACTCGCCGGACATGCTGAGCTCCAGCACGCCCTGCGCGGGGTCTGTCAGCCCGCGCACGTGCACATCCACGCCCTGCTCCTTCCCGAACCGTTCCAGGAAGGCGCGCAGGATGCGCTGGATGTGGTCTTCGTCCTCAATCAACAATACACGCATGGTCGTCCCAACAGGACACGCTACCGTTTTGGTCTTGCCGGTGTCCAGCCGTTCGCTGTTCCAATCCTCCACGAATCCCGCGATCCGCGCCCCCGGCGGGCGCCGGCGGACGGGTGGGCGGCCGTTCCACCATCGGCGATCCCTTGCGGGGTACGCCCTACCGGACGCCTTTCCGGAAGTCGCCCGCCGGCCGGAGAAAGGATGCTCCACCGCGCCCCGTCCGTCCATCCCGGCTTGAAACCTGATGCCGCCATCGGCCAGGATTGGAGCATGGTCAATCTGATGGTCTGGGGCGGGGCGGTGCTGTTCGCCATCGGTTTCGTAACAGCTCCCTGGCTGATGTTCGCCGGTCTGGCGATGTTCGCGGCCGGCGCGCTGGCGCTCTTCTGGCAGATGCTGGCTGATTAGGGCCAGGGGCATCGCCCGCGCTGGAGCCGATGAAAACAAGCGCGGATGAATAAGAGCGCCGGCGGACGGGTGGGCGGCCGTTCCACCATCGGCAATGCCCTTTGCAGGGGTGCCCTACCGGACGCCTTTCCGGAAGTCGCCCGCCGGCTGAAGAGAGGACGCGTCCCCGCGCTAACGGCCGAACCGTTTCGTGGTATGAGCACGACGCCGCGATGCCCGCGCCCTCACGGACAAACCGGCGGACGGGTGGGCGGCGGTTCCACCATCAGCGAGCCTCTTGCGAGGATCACCCTACCGGAAGCCTTTCCGGAAGTCGCCCGCCGGCCCGCGCAAGGCTATTCCGGCTCGCGCTGGCGGGCAACGGCGTGTCCTAGTCCACTACATATGAGACAAAGGCGTGGATTCAGGCCGCCATTCTGGGATTGAGGCTGGCAAGATACTGTGCGGGCGGTAGGAGGTTCAAGGCCTTGTGCGGTCGGATGTGGTTGTAG
>JALVTX010000061.1 GCA_027035825.1 Mariprofundaceae bacterium | reverse complement strand
GGTGCGCATGGAGCGCGCCATCCGCGAGCGCCTGAGCTCGGGCGACCTGACCGAGATGATGCCGTCCGATTTGGTGAACGCGAAGCCGATGATCGCCGCCGTGCGCGAGTTCTTCGGCTCCTCGCAGCTGTCGCAGTTCATGGATCAGACCAACCCGCTGTCCGAGGTGACGCACAAGCGCCGGCTTTCGGCCCTGGGCCCGGGCGGCCTGTCGCGCGAGCGGGCGGGCTTCGAGGTGCGCGACGTGCACCCGACCCACTACGGCCGCCTCTGCCCCATCGAGACGCCGGAAGGCCCGAACATCGGCCTGATCAACTCGCTGTCCTGCTACGCGCGGGTCAACGAGTTCGGGTTCATCGAGACCCCGTATCGCAAGGTGGAGAACGGCCGCGTGACCGACGAGGTGGCCTACCTCTCGGCCATCGCCGAGGCCGGCCACGTGATCGCGCAGGCCAACGCCAAGGTGGACGAGAAAGGCCGCTTCGTCGCCGATTACGTGCAGTGCCGCAAGGATGGCGAATTCGTGATGGCGAGCCCCGAGGAGATCGATTATATGGACGTCTCGCCGACGCAGGTGATCTCGGTCTCCGCCGGCCTGATTCCGTTCCTGGAGCATGACGACGCCAACCGCGCGTTGATGGGCTCGAACATGCAGCGGCAGGCGGTGCCGCTGGTCAAGAGCGAGAAGCCCCTGGTCGGCACCGGCCTGGAGGCTGCCGTGGCGCGCGATTCCGGCGTGGCCATGGCGGCGCGGCGCGGCGGCGTCGTGGAAGGCGTGGATTCCAGCCGCATCGTGATTCGCGTCAACGACGCCGAGCAGGTGGAGGGCGAGCCGGGCGTGGACATCTATCGCCTGTTCAAGTATCGCCGCTCCAACCAGAACACCTGCTTCAACCAGAAGCCGCTGGTCAAGGTGGGCGACGTGGTCGAGGCCGGCGACATCATCGCCGACGGCCCGTCCACCGATCAGGGCGAGCTGGCGCTGGGCCGCAACGCGCTGGTCGCGTTCATGCCCTGGCGCGGCTACAACTTCGAGGACGCCATCGTGATTTCCGAGAAGCTGGTGCGCGAGGACGTCTACACCTCGATCCACATCGAGGAGTTCGAGTGCACGGCGCGCCAGACCAAGCTGGGCGACGAGGAAATCACCCGCGACATTCCGAACGTGGGCGAGGAGGCGCTGCGGCATCTGGACGATTCCGGCATCGCCGTGGTCGGCGCTGAGGTCAAGCCGGGCGACATCCTGGTCGGCAAGATCACGCCCAAGGGCGAGACGCAGCTCTCGCCGGAGGAGAAGCTGCTGCGCGCCATCTTCGGCGAGAAGGCCAGCGACGTGCGCGACACCAGCCTGCGCGTGAAGCCGGGCGACGAGGGCGTGGTCGTGGACGTGCAGGTGTTCACCCGCCGCGGCGACGAGAAGGACGAGCGGGCCAAGGCCATCGAGGAGGCCGAGGTCGAGCAGCTCTACCGCGACAAGGAAGAAGAGCGCCGCATCCTGGAGACCAACGCCATCGCGCGCCTGGTGTCGCTGCTGACGGGTCGCAAGGCCGTCAAGGCCAAGGGCCTGAAGAAGGGCGAGACCATCACGGCCGAGTACCTGGAGGGCCTGAAGCTGCGCGATCTGTCAGCCATCTCCACCGACGATGACGAGGTCAACGCGCACGTGGCGGCCATCCTGGAGAACATGGACAAGGAGCGCGCGCGCCTGGAGAAGCGCTTCGAGGAGAAGGTGGCCAAGGCGCGCGAGGGCTCCGAGCTCCAGCCGGGCGTCATCAAGGTGGTCAAGGTCTTCCTGGCCGTGAAGCGCAAGCTCCAGCCGGGCGACAAGATGGCCGGCCGCCACGGCAACAAGGGCGTGATTTCCATCATTGTGCCGGAAGAAGACATGCCGTTCATGGAGGACGGCACGCCGGTGGACATCTGCCTGAACCCACTGGGCGTGCCCAGCCGCATGAACATCGGCCAGATTCTCGAGATTCACATGGGACTGGCCGCGCATGGGCTGGGGCGCAAGATCGCGCGCATGCTGGAGAGCAAGGCCGCGCACGGCGAGCTCAAGCAACTGCTGCTGGACATCTATGAGGGCGATGACGAGGCGGTCAAGCGCATCAAGGGCCTGAACCAGGCCCAGTTGCGCGAGTTGGCCGCGCAGCTCGCCGACGGCGTGCCGATCGCCACGCCGGCCTTCGACGGCGCGGGGGAGGAGCGCATCCGCGAACTTCTGCGGATGGCCGATTTGCCGGAGTCCGGCCAGATGACGCTCTACGACGGCAAGACGGGCGAGCCGTTCGATCACCCGGTGACCGTCGGCCACATGTACATGCTCAAGCTGCATCACCTGGTGGACGAGAAGATTCATGCCCGTTCCACCGGCCCTTACTCGCTGGTCACGCAGCAGCCGCTGGGCGGCAAGGCCCAGTTTGGCGGCCAGCGCTTCGGCGAGATGGAGGTCTGGGCGCTGGAGGCCTACGGCGCCGCCTACACCCTGCAGGAGATGCTCACGG
>JALVTX010000060.1 GCA_027035825.1 Mariprofundaceae bacterium | reverse complement strand
CGGTCGTTACGTGCTCACCGTGTTCGAGCGCATGAACGCCGAGGAGCTGCCGTATTTCATGGCCCTGATGCGCCACCTGGCCGGCCACGGCCTGCCATGCCCGGACGTGATGACCCGCCGCGATGGGAGTACCCTCTTTGTCACTCATGGCGGTTCAGGGCATCGCAAGTGGGGCTGCATCATTTCGCGGCTGCCCGGCCGCACGCGGACGCGGCTGAACATGGCCCAGCTTCGGGCCTCGGGGCAGGCGCAGGCAGCGCTGCACCTGGCTGGCGCGGACTTTTCGCAGCGAAGGAAAAACCCGACGGATTTTCAATGGTTATACAAAACGGTTGACGTGATGCGCGAAGACGTGAAGGCGCGTTACGGCGCCGAGGCGCTGGCGCTTCTGGAGGACGAACTGGCTTGGCAGCGAGAGCAGGATTTCTCGCATCTGCCCGCCGGCGTGATTCACGGCGATTTGTTCGTGGACAACATCCTGTTCGAGGGCGATGTGGTCTCGGGCATTATTGACTTCTACTACGCCCACGACGCACCCTATGCGATGGATCTGGCCATCGCGCTGAACGCCCAGGCCGTGGAACTGGGCGAGGAGGACACCGCCCGCATGCAGGCGCTGCTCGACGGCTACCAGGCCATGCGCCGCCTCACCGACGCGGAGCTTGCGGCGCTGCCGGCGCTCTTGCGCCGCGCGGCCTTGCGTTTCTGGGTATCCAGGCTCTACGATGCCATCTATCCGCGCGAGGGCGCGATGACGCAGGTCAAGGATCCGGAGGAGTACCGGCGGAAGCTGGCCCTGCATCGGAGCGCGAAAGGGTGAATGAGGCCTCCGCTCGCTTATCCGACAGTCATCAGATCAATGAAAGCTGCCGGGGAGATCACGCGAGCCTCAGCGGGTGTTGAGGATAAGTCGCGCTTTCAGGCTTTGCGCTTGGCGCGGGTTTCCCGCACGGCGAGGGCCAGCGCCTCGTCTTCGGGCAGGTTGCCGCGCTTCCGGGCCAGCGCGAGGTAGTCGCGCGCAAGCTTCTTACGCTTGGCGTCATCCATGTCGAGGTTGCTGCTCCTTGCTTTTCTCAACATTTGGGAGATAGATCAGGCCGGTATCGCGGCGTGGTCGCCCAAGGCCTGTTTGGCCTTCCAGAGATCAAATTCCATCTGCATGGCCAGCCATACGCGAGGCCCGTTGCCGACCACCGCGCCGATGCGCAGTGCGGCCTCGGGCGTGATGCCGCGCCGGCCGGACAGAATGGCGTGGATGGTCTGACGGCTCAGTCCCGTCTTGCGCGCAAAGCCGCTGACGGACTCGCCCATCGCCGGCAATACGTCGTGCTTCAGGACTTCACCGGGATGCGTCGGCTGACGCCGGGGTCTCTCCTGAACCATGTATTCAGCCATGCTCGTCTCCTAGTGGTAGTTTTCCAAATCCACCCTGTAGATATCGCCATCCACCCATTCAAAGGTGAGGCACCAAGGCCCGTTGACATGGATGCTGTACCGTTTGGGCTTGCCTTCCAGGCCATGAAAGTCAAAGCCCGGGATATTCAGATCATTCAGATGCGATGCAGCATCCCATGACATCCAACCGGCGCAAGATGCGTCGCTTCAGGTCGGGGCGAATACCGCCACTCTTTCCCGCAAGAAACAGTTGTTTCAGCCCCTTGTGCCTGAAGCTCCGAACCATCAAGTAACAGTGTATCTCATGGCGATACACTGTCAATGCCCGCGTGACAGTTTATGTGTCGAATCTACTTCGCCAGCAGCGCGTTCACGCGGCGCACGAAACCGGCCGGGTCTTCTGGCAACGCGCCCTCGGCCAGCACGGCCTGATCGAAGAGCACCAGCGCCAGCTCATGGATTTTTTCCTTGTCGCGCATGTGCGCCAGCTTCTTCACCAGCGGATGGCCCGGATTGACCTCCAGGATCGGCTTGTGTTCCGGCGTCTGCTGGCCCAGTTGCTTGAGGATGCGCTCCATGTTGTTCGAGATGTCGAACGCATCGGATACCAGGCAGGCCGGTGATGTGGTCAGCCGGTGGGTGATGCGCACGTCCTTCACGCGCTCGCCCAGCGCCTCCTTGAGGCGCTTCACGGCCGGGCCGGCGCCCTTTTCGGCTTCCTTGCGGGATTCCTCTTCCCGCTTCTTCTCTTCCTCGGAACCGATGTCCGACAGGTCGATCTCGCCCTTGGCCACGGATTGCAGCGGCTTGCCCTCGAACTCGGTAAGCGCGCCCACCAGCCACTCGTCGATGCGGTCGTGCAGCAGCAGCACCTCCACGTCCTTCTCGCGGAAGATCTCGAGGTGCGGGCTGTTCTTGGCCGCTGCCAGCGTCTCGGCCGTGATGTAGTAGATGGCCTTCTGGCCCTCCTTCATGCGGGCAACGTAGTCGGCCAGTGACACGGACTGTTCGTCGGACTGTGTGGAAGCAAAGCGCAGCAGCTTAGCCAGCGCCTCGCGATGCGCGTAGTCCTCGATGACGCCTTCCTTCAGGCAGTTGCCGAACGCATTCCAGAAGGTGGCGTATTTTTCCGGCTCGTTGGCCGCGATGGACTCCAGCCAGGAGAGCACGCGCTTGGTCGCGCCCTTCTTCATGGCCTGCATGGCCGGGCTTTCCTGCAACATCTCGCGCGAGACGTTGAGCGGCAGGTCGGCCGAATCCATCACGCCGCGCACGAAGCGCAGCCAGCGCGGCAGGATCTTCTCGTCCGCGTCCATGATGTAGACGCGGCGCACGTAGAGCTTCACGCCGTGACGGGCGTCCGCGTGCCAGAGGTCGAACGGCGCCTCGCGCGGCAGGTAGAACAGCAGCGTGTACTCGAACTTGCCTTCCAGGTGCTGATGCAGCCAGTCCAGCGGCTCGGAGAGATCGTGCGAGAGGTGCTGGTAGAAGGTCTTGTAGTCGTCCTCGGAGAGTTCGGACTTCGGCCGCGCCCACAGGGCCGAGGCCTGGTTGACCGTCTCCACGCCCTCGCCCTCTCGCTTCTTCATGCGGATGGGGAAGGGGATGTGATCGGCGTACTTGTGAATGATGGAGCGCAGGCGCCAGACGTCGAGGAACTCGTCGGCGTCCTCGCGCAGGTGCAGCACGATCTCGGTGCCGCGTTCGGGCTTCTCGACGGTCTCGATCTCGTATTCGCCGTCGCCCCGGGAACGCCAGCGCACGCCATGCTCGCGTCCCAGGCCCGCCCGGCGGGTGGTCAGCCTCACTTCGTCGGCCACGAGGAAGGCGGAATAGAAGCCAACGCCGAACTGGCCGATCAGGTGTGCATCCTTCTCGGCATCGCCGGTGAGGCTCTCGAAGAACTCCCGCGTGCCGGACTTGGCGATGGTGCCGATATGCTCGATGACTTCCTCGCGGCTCATGCCGATGCCATTGTCGCGCACGGTGATGGTGCGCGCGTCCTTGTCCACGTCGATGAACACGTGCAGATCGGTGTCGCCCTCGTACAGGCTGTCGTCGGTGGCGGCCGCGAAGCGCAGCTTGTCGGCGGCGTCCGAGGCGTTGGAAATCAGCTCGCGCAGGAAGATTTCCTTGTTCGAATACAGGGAGTGGATCATCAGGTCCAGCAGTTGCCGAACCTCGGTCTGGAATGCCCGTTTCTCGGTGGCTGTCGCGCTCATGCCGTCTTCTCCTGATGGATGTTTTCCGTTGCTCTATGGGGTCTTGCAGGCGGGGATTCAAGCGCCTGCTTCACCGCCTGCCAGGCCGCCAGTTTCTGCTCGAAGGAGAGCGCGGCATGGGCCGGGCTGGTGGAGGGCAGCCTGCGGCGCGGCAGCGAGCGCCAAGGCGCTTCCAGCGCCGGCAGCGCCAACCGCAGGAACAGCCGCTCGGCCGTGGCGCCGTTGAAGAAGATGCAGCCAATGCGGGGGTGAGCGGCGAAGAAGCCGGCGAAGTCGTTGGCCTCCACGTGGCGGATGGCGGCATCCAGGCTGCCCGGGCGCACGCAGCTTTTAGCCACGTCCCAGAGCGCGATGCCGGCGGCCGCGAGCAGCCCGGCGCGCCGGCCGTAGAGAAGGGACGGGTCGAAGCCGAGCAGCGCCCCCATGATGGGCCAGAAGGCATTGCGCGGATGGGCGTAATACTGGCCGGCGGCGAGTGATGCCTGGCTCGGCATCGAGCCCAGCACCAGCACGCGCGCATCGGGCGCGGCAATGGGCGGAAAGGCGGTCAGTCGTTCGTGGCGCACGCGGCGAGGATAAATGCTGGAAAGCCCCCGCGCCATCGGCCACACTCCCGCCATGCTGGAAATCGAGCATCTGTCGCTGGCCGTGCCCTCGCGCGAGGGGGCGCTGCCGGCCGTCAGCGATGTCAGCCTCTCGGTGGCGCGCGGGCGCGTGCTGGGGCTGGTGGGCGAGTCGGGCTGCGGCAAGAGCCTGACGGCGCAGACGGTGCTGCGGCTGGGCGAATACCAGGGCATCGAGCGCACCGGCGGCACGGTGCGCGTGGATGGCGAGGACGTGTTCGCGATGGACGAGCCGGCCCTGCGGCGGTTGCGCGGCGGGCGCGTGTCCATGGTGTTCCAGGAGCCGATGACGGCGCTGAACCCGGTGTTCTCCATCGGCGACCAGATCACCGAGGTCATCCGCCTGCACCTGGACGTCTCCGATGCGCAGGCGAAGGCGCGCGCGGCCTCGCTGCTGGCCAGCGTGGGGCTGTCCGAGCCCGAGCGGCTGATGCGCCAGTATCCGGGGGAGCTTTCCGGCGGCATGCGCCAGCGGGTGCTGATTGCGATGGCCATGAGCGGCGAGCCGGACTACATCATTGCCGATGAGCCGACCACGGCGCTCGACGTCTCGGTGCAGGCGCGCATCATGGATCTGCTGCGCGCGCTCCAGCGCGAGAAGGGGCTGGGGATGCTGCTGGTGACGCACGATTTCGGCCTGGTGGCGGAGCTCGCGGACGAGGTCGCGGTGATGTATGCCGGGCAGATCGTCGAGTCCGGGCCGGTGGAGGACATCTTCGACCATCCGGCCCATCCGTACACCCGCGCCCTGATGGCCTGCCGGCCGGAGGTGGCCGAGCCGGGCCGGCCGCTGCCCGCCATTCCCGGCCAGGTGCCGGCGCCGGGACGCTGGCCGGAGGGCTGTCGCTTCGCGCCGCGCTGCGCCCATGCAGGTTCCGCCTGCGAACGGCCCGTGCCCGAGCGCGCCTGGACGAGCCCGAACGGGAGCGGGCACTGGGCGTGCTGCGTGCGGGTGGAGGAGTTGTCGTGAGCCTGTTGCGCGTGGAGGGGTTGAGCAAGAGCTTTGCCTCCGGCGGCGGGCTGTGGGGCGGCGGCCGTCGTCGCGTGCAGGCCGTGCGCGATGTCGGATTCGCCATCGAAAAGGGCGAGACGCTGGCCATCGTCGGCGAATCGGGCAGCGGCAAGTCCACCACCGCGCGCATGGTCATGCGCCTGATCGAGCCGGATGCCGGCCGCATCGAGCTGTTGGGCGAGGACATCACCCACCTGAAGGGACGCGGCTTGCGCCAGCGACGGCGACACATGCAGATGGTGTTCCAGGACCCGTACGCCAGCCTCAATCCGCGCATGCGCATCGAGCACACCGTCGGCGAGGGCTTGCGGGTGCACGCGCCGGAGCTGAACCGGCGGGCGCGGCGCGAGCGCGTGGCCCAGGTGTTGGAGATGTGCGGCATGCCGGCCTCGGCGATGGATCGCTACCCGCACCAGTTTTCCGGCGGGCAGCGCCAGCGCATCGGCATCGCGCGGGCGCTGGCCGTGGAGCCGGACTTGCTGGTGCTCGACGAGCCGGTGTCGGCGCTGGACGTCTCGGTGCAGGCGCAAATCCTGAACCTGCTCGCCGAGTTGCAGCGCGAGAAGGGGCTCGCCTACCTGTTCATCTCGCACGATCTGTCGGTGGTGCGACAGGTGGCGGATCGGGTGGCGGTGATGTTCGCCGGTCGCATCGTCGAAACCGGGCCCATCGAGGCGGTGTATGCGCGGCCACGGCACCCCTATACGCGGGCGCTGCTCGATGCACGGCCGGCGGAGCACCCGTCCCGTCGTGGCCGGGGCGGCGAGCGCCTGCTGGCCGACGAGGGCGTGGCCGAGACGGGCTGCGCGTTCCGCCTGCGTTGCCCGCATGCCCAGGCCGACTGCGCGGGCTTCGACGGCCGCCTGGTCGCGGCGGAAGCGGGGGAAGCATCGCGCGCCGCGGCCTGCCTGCATCCATTGTGAGGGTTCCGACGGCCGGAGAAACAGCCCCCGGCATGGCCGGGGCGTTCGCCGACGCCGTCGAGCGCGATTTCCAGCCCGATTCGCCTCTGGCGCGCGGGCTGCCCGGCTACGTCTGCCGCGAGGAACAGGTGAAGCTGGCGCGCGAAATCGCCGATTGCATGCAGGAGGGCGGCCGGCTGCTGGCCGAGGCGGAAACGGGCACGGGCAAGACGCTGGCCTACCTGATTCCGGCACTGCGCAGCGAGCGACGGGTGCTGATTTCCACCCATACGCGCGCGCTCCAGGATCAGCTGATGTTTCGCGACCTGCCCATGGTGCGCCGGGCGCTGGGCGCAAGTCGCGACGTGGCCCTCATCAAGGGCCGCGCGAACTATCTCTGCCCGTTCCGTCTGGAGCGCAAGTTGGCCGACGCCAGTCTGGATAGCCATGCCAGGCGGCTCCTGGCCCGCGTTTCCGACTGGGCGAAACAAAGCCGCGACGGCGATCTTTCGGGGCTGCCGTTCGACCCGTTCGCGCGCGGCATCGGCAGTATGGTCACGGCCACCGCCGAGCAATGCCTGGGCGGCAAGTGCCCGCATTTCGAGGACTGCCCGCTGTTCTCGGCCCGGCGCCGGGCCCAGGAGGCGGACATCGTCATCTGCAATCACAGCCTGCTCCTGGCCGATGCGGCGCTCAAGAGCGGCGACTTCGGCGAGGTGCTGCCGCCGGCCGATTGCGTCATCGTGGACGAGGCGCACGCCATTCCCGAGCTGGCCTGCCGCCATTTCGGCTGCCAGGTGGGCGTGAATCGCCTGACATCCTGGTTCAATGACGCCCAGGACCTGCTGCGCGAATGGGGCGATGAGCCGGCGCTCGGCAAGGAAATGGAGGCGCGGTTCCGGGACGTGCTGAAGGCCTGGGACGAGGATTCGCTGGACAGGGTGCTGGAATGCTGGCGAACGCTCGTGGCGGGAATGGAGCAGCGGCGCGAGCGCGGCGACGAGGCGGCCCGGCTGGCCGATCGCGCCCGGGAAATCGCGGTGGACATCGAGGCCGTGCTGGCGCCCCCGGAAGGCTACGTGGCCTGGCGGGAAGGGGATCGGCATCAGCTTGCGCCGGTGGAGAGCGGCCCGGTGCTGGAGGCGCGGCTGTGGCCGCAGGCGGAAGCGTTCATCCTGCTCTCGGCGACGCTGCGCATTTCCGGTCGCTTCGACTGGATGCAGCGGCGCCTGGGGCTGGAGGAGGCGGCCTGCGCCTGGCATCCGTCGCCGTTCGACTACCAGGGGCAGGCCATGATCTATGCGCCGCGCCACCTACCCGATCCGAACGCGCCGGAATACGAGGATGCGCTGTTCGGCGAGATGGAGTCGCTGGTTCGCGCCTCGCGCGGGCGGGCCTTCGCGCTGTTCACGTCCACGCGCATGTTGCGGCGCATCGGGCCGAGGCTGGCCGAGGCGCTGCCTTGGCCGGTGCTGATCCAGGACGAGAGCGGGAGCCGGGATGCGATTCTTCAGCAGTTCCGGGAGGATACGCATTCCGTTTTATGTGGCACGCGAAGTTTCTGGGAGGGCGTGGACGTGCCGGGGGAGGCGCTGTCGCTGGTCATGATCGACAAGGTGCCGTTTGCGCCGCCCGACGACCACCTGCTCCAGGCGCGGCGCAAACGCTGCGAGGAGCAGGGCGGCAACGGCTTTTTCGACGTGCAGTTGCCGGAGGCCATCGCCGTGCTCAGGCAGGGCGCGGGGCGCCTGATCCGCTCGAATGACGACTGCGGCGTCATCGCCATCCTCGATTCGCGCATCTATCGCAAGCGCTGGGGGCGCGCGGTGGCCAGGAACCTGCCGCCAGCTCCGAAGACGGAGGACATGGCGGACATCCGCGCCTTCTTCGCGCGGGCCTGAGGGGCTTGCATGAAGGTCTGGCTGGCGCCGGATGCCTTCAAGGGAAGCCTGAGCGCCACCGAGGCAGCCAATGCCCTCGCCGAGGGCTTGCGCGATGCCTGTCCCGGGCTCGACATCATCCGCTGCCCGATGGCCGACGGGGGCGAGGGCACGCTGGCGGCGCTTGCCCCGCACCTGGAAGGCGAGGAGCGACGGGTTTCGGTTGATGGCATGGATGGTCGGCCCGCGCAAGCGGTCGTTCACGCCTTCGTGCGAGACGGGGAGCTTACCTGGCTGGTCGAAAGCGCGCAGGTGGTGGGCCTGAACCTGCCCGCCGCGCGAACCATGCCGCTTATCGAGCGGAGCAGCGCTGCGCTTGGCCGCCTGTTGCGGGCGGGCATCGAAACAGGCGTGCACCGTTTCGAGGTGGCGCTGGGCGGCAGCGGCGTCCACGATGGCGGCATTGGCCTGGTGCACGCGCTGGGCGCGCGCTTCCTGGATACGGACGGCCGGCCGCTGCCGCCCCGGCTGGATGCGGTGGAACGCATGGCGAGCCTGGACGTGTCCGGACTGATGCGGGGTGTTCGTGGCATCCTGCTCTTGGACGTGGACAATCCGCTGCTGGGCGAGGAAGGGGCGTTGGCCTATGCGCGGCAGAAGGGCGCCGATGAAGCCCTACGACCGCGCCTGGAGCGCTGGATGCGGCGCTGGGCGGACCTGGCCGAGGCGGCCTTCGGCCGTCAGGCGCGGCAGGCGCCCGGGGCAGGGGCGGCCGGCGGCCTGGGCTTTGCCCTGATGATGCTGGGGATGAAGGGCGTTTCCGGCGCTCGCGCCATAGCCGAACGAACGGGACTGGATGCGTGCATCGAAGCGGGGGACTGGGTCGTGACCGGCGAGGGCCAAAGCGATGCGCAGACGCTCCGCGGCAAGGCGCCGATAGTGGTGGCGCGGCTGGCCCGAGAGCGGGGCGCAAGGGTGGCGCTAATCTCCGGCAGGCTGCGCGATGCCGGGCTGCTGGCCGGCGCGTTCGACGTGATGGTTTCCGCGGCGGCCCCGGAGATGCCGGACGGGCAGGCCATGCGCCAGGCCCGCGCCTTGCTGCGTCAGGCAGCCAGCCGTTTCGCCAGGTTGCACCTGCAAGACCGGTTGCAGCGCAAGCCGTGAGCCGTGGCGGGGCCCAGACCCCACCACGGGCTCATTTCTCGGGCAGGATGCTCTCGCCCATCAGGTATTCGTCCACGGCGCGGGCGCAGCGGCGGCCCTCGCGAATGGCCCAGACCACCAGCGACTGGCCGCGGCGCATGTCGCCGGCGGCGAACACCTTGTTCAGGCTGGCGCGATAGTCCGTGGTGTTGGCGGCCACGTTGCCGCGCTCATCGAGCGCCACGCCCAGCTCTTCCAGCATGCCCTCATGCACCGGGTGCACGAATCCCATCGCCAACAGCACGAGGTCGGCCTTCAGGCGGAAGGCGCTGCCCTCGACCTCGCTCATCCTCCAGCGGTCGTTCTCGTCGCGCTCCCATTCCACCTTCACGCATTCGATCTCGCGCACGTGGCCGTTCTCGTCGCCGATGAAGCGCTTGGTGGACACCTGCCACATGCGCTCGCAACCTTCCTCCTGCGAGGTCGAGGTGCGCAGGCGATTCGGCCAGTCCGGCCAGGTGACGAGCTTGTCCGGCTCCTCGGGCGGCCTGGGCAGGATTTCCAGCTGCGTGATGGAGGCGGCGCCGTGGCGGTTGCTGGTGCCGATGCAGTCGCTGCCGGTGTCGCCGCCGCCGATGACGATGACATGCTTGCCGGCGGCCGAGATGAACTCGTCGTCCGGGATCGGATCGCCCAGCACGCGCTTGGTGTTCAGCGTCAGGAATTCCATCGCGAAGTGGATGCCTGCCAGCTCCCGGCCGGGCACGGGCAGGTCGCGCGGCTTCTCGGAGCCGCCGGCCAGCACCACCGCATCGTAGTCATCGAGCAGCAATTTGGCGGGGATGTCCACGCCCACGTGCACGTTCTCGCGGAACTCGACGCCCTCGGCGCGCATCTGCGCCAGCCTGCGGTCGATGATGTGTTTCTCGAACTTGAAGTTCGGGATGCCGTAGCGCATCAGGCCGCCGATGCGGTCGGCCTTTTCGTACACCACCACCGCGTGTCCGACGCGCGCCAGCTGCTGGGCGCAGGCCAGCCCAGCCGGGCCGGAGCCGACGATGGCGACGCGCTTGCCGGTCTTGTGCTCGGGGATTTCCGGCTTGATCCAGCCTTCCTCCCAGCCCTTCTCGACGATGGCCAGCTCGATGTTCTTGATGGTGACCGGATCGTTGATGAGGTTCACCGTGCACGATTCCTCGCATGGGGCGGGGCAGATGCGGCCCGTGAACTCCGGGAAGTTGTTGGTGGAGTGCAGCACGTCCAGCGCCTCGCGCCAGCGGTCGCGGTACACCAGATCATTCCAGTCGGGAATGATGTTGTTGATCGGGCAGCCGTTGTGGCAGAAGGGGATGCCGCAATCCATGCAGCGCGCGCCCTGGATCTGGATGTTCGGCGGCAGCTTCGCGAACTCGTGGAAGTGCGTGATGCGGTCGGCCACGGGGGCATAGCTCAGTCCCTCGCGCGCGTATTCCTTGAACCCCGTGGGCTTACCCATGGACGTGCTCCTCCGTTGTGGATTGCTTCAGCTTCTCGGCCTCCATTTCCTTCAGCGCGCGGCGGTAGTCCACCGGCATCACCTTGACGAACTTCGGCAGCATCTCGCTCCAGTTGTCCAGAATGCGCCGGGCGACGGCGGAGTTCGTGTAGTGGCGATGCCGCTCGATGAGCATGCGCAGGA
>JALVTX010000059.1 GCA_027035825.1 Mariprofundaceae bacterium | reverse complement strand
TGGGCGCGGTGCGCAAGACGCCGATCAACCAGCCCATCCTCTGGTACTGGCTGTGGACGGTGTTGGCGACCACAGCCGGTTTCTATGCCGGGCGCGTCGGCATGTTCGGCCTGTTTTTCGTGCTGAAATACCTCGAGTATTTCGTGCTGTTTTACATGATCATCAACCAGATTCACGATCAGGCCGCCATCAAGCGCTACGTGATGGTGATGCTGTTCACCTGCTTCGTGGTGTGCCTGTACGGCATCGCGCAGATTCCGAGCGGCGAGCGCGTCTCGGCGCCGTTCGAGGGCGCGGAAGGCGAGCCCAACACCTTCGGCGGCTACCTGGTGCTGATGTTTGGCGTGACGCTCGGCATCTTTCTCGACGAGCCGGACGGCACGAAGCGCTGGCGCTGGGCGGCGCTGATGGGGTTGATCCTGGCGCCGCTGGCCTTCACCGAATCGCGCTCGTCCTACCTAGCGTTCGTGGCGATGATTGGCCTGTTCATCCTGCTTTCCGAACACAAGCGCTTTCTGCTCGGCTGCTGCATGGCGGGGCTGGCCGCGATGCCGTTCGTGCTGCCGCCAAACGTGGTGAACCGCGTGATGTACACCTTTTCCCAGCCGGAGGAGGCCGGGCAGATCAAGCTGGGCGGCGTGCATATCGACACCTCGACCAGCGAGCGCCTGCGCTCGTGGGAACTGGTGCTGACGAAGGATTTGCCGAGGCATCCCATCATGGGCTATGGCGTGACGGGCGGCCGGTTCATGGATGCGCAGTACCCGCGCGTGTTGTCGGAGACCGGCGTGGTCGGCCTGATGTTGTTCATCTGGCTGTTGCGGCGCATCTGGGTGCTGTTGCGGCTTTGCCACCAGCGTATGCGCGACCCGTTGATTCGCGGCGTGGCCTTGGGCACGCTGTGCGGCTATGGCGGACTGCTGTTTCATGCGCTGGGTTCGAACACCTTCATCATCGTTCGCATCATGGAGCCGTTGATGATTCTGCTGGGTCTGTTGCTGGCCGCGCTGCTGATTGAGGAAGAGAGGGAACGGGAAGGCGAACGGGAGCAACCGGGCAGCGTTGGAGAAACCCATGCCGGCCGCGCGGCGCCGGCGGCGGGGGCGCTGGCATGAGACTGTGGTCGTGGTTGCTTATGGCCGCAGCGCTGATGCTGGCGGGCACCCCTCTGGCCGGCGCGAAGGCGGGCGCGGTGCAGGTGCGCGATGCCCGCTTGTGGACGGCGCCGGATCATACCCGCGTGGTGTTCGATTTGAGCGGCCGGGCGGATTACCGCGTGTTCCGCCTGCACCGGCCGGAGCGCGTGGTGGTGGACATCGGTCATGCGCGTTTGAGCACGGACGTGACGCGCCTGGCGAACGCTTCGCACAAGGATCCGGTGCTGGCGGCCATCCGTCATGGCCGGCCCAAGCCGGGATTGCTGCGGCTGGTGCTGGACGTGAAGGAGCATGTGCGGCCGCGCTCGTTCCTGCTCAAGCCGATGCACGGCAAGCCTTGGCGGCTGGTGGTGGATCTGATGCGCGAGGCGGGACGCAAGCAGCCGGTGGTGACCGCGTCCCAGGTGCGCGCGCGCAAGGTGATTACCATCGCCGTGGATGCCGGCCACGGCGGCGAGGATCCCGGCGCCATCGGCCCGCACGGCGTCAAGGAGAAGGACGTGACGCTGGCCGTGGCCAGGCGGCTGGCGCGAGCCATCAACCGCCGTCCCGGCATGCGGGCGGTGTTGATCCGCAAGGGAGATTATTTCGTGCCCTTGGGGCGGCGCGTGCAATTGGCCCGGCAGGCGCATGCCGACCTGATGATCAGCATCCATGCCGATTCCGTTCGCAAGCGCAACGTGGCCGGCGCCAGCGTCTATACGCTGTCGGAGAAGGGCGCTTCCGACCACGTGGCGGCGATGCTGGCCCGCAAGGAGAACGCCTCGGACGCCATCGGCGGCGTCATGCCGGGCGAGGTGCAGGATCCGCTGGTCAACCGCATCCTGGCCGACCTCATCAAGCGCGACAGCCTGGACAGCGCCCGGTTGCTGGCCGATGAAATGCTCAGGCATATCCGCCGTGTCGGGCCCATCAAGTATGGCACGCCGAAGCATGCGCGGTTCGTGGTGCTGGGCGCGCCGGAGATTCCCAGCGTGCTGGTGGAGCTGGATTACATCTCCAACCCCAGGCGGGAGCGCCTGCTCAAGAGCCGGCGGCATCAGGACAAGCTGGCCCGGGCGCTGCTTGAGGCGAGCGAATCGTTCCTGCGCCGCGAGGGTCGGCTGCCGTCGCCCTCGCGCGCCGAGGCGGCTGCCGCGAAAGCCGCGCCACGCTCCTGAACCGGGCGCGCATGGAACGCACGCTCTATTGGCGCCTGTTGGGCTTTTTGCGTCCTTACGCGGGGCGCGTCGTCGTGGCCATGATCTGCATGGTGGTGCTGGGCGCGACCACGGCGGCCCTGGCCTGGGCCTTGCGGCCGGCCCTGGACGAGGCGCTCTCGGGCCGCAACCAGCACATGATTTATCTGCTGCCGGCGCTGGTCAT
>JALVTX010000058.1 GCA_027035825.1 Mariprofundaceae bacterium | reverse complement strand
CCAGCGGCGCGTTGGCCAGCGCCGCCACCATCATCGCGAACACGCGCACGTCGCGCCCCAGGCGAAATCGCTGCGCCTTGCCCCGTCGGCGCATCCAGCCATCGTACTTGTCGGCCGTGTAGCTATTGATCAGCGCGCCGGACATCGCCGCCATGCCGCCCATCGCCGCGCTGGCCGCGCCGTTCGTCCAGAAGGCGTGCGCCGCGAAGCCGGCAAGCAGCGCCGCATCGGCGTAGCGGTCGAGCACCGCATCAAGCCAGCCGCCGGCCTCGGACTCGGCCATCGTCAGCCGCGCGATCTCCCCGTCGCAACCGTCGAGAATGCTCGCCGCCTGGGCCAGCAGCCCGCCCACCGCCACCGCCCACCAGCCGGGCGCGGCGATGATGCCTGCGGCCACGAGCGACAGCGCAAATGCCGCCCAGGTCACCTGCGTCGGCGTTGCTCCCCGCTCGACGAGCCGGGCCGTGATGCACTGCGACAGCGGCCGGTTCAGCCAGCGTGCCACCGGTCCGTCATGACTCTTGCCGCCAGCGCGCTCCAGCATCGCGCGGGCGGCCCTGCGCATCGCCTCGGCGTCGTCGAGATCGGCCCAGAACGCATCGCCGGCATCGAACGCCCGCGCCCGCCCCTCGGCCGCCATCCGTCGCACCGCATCGGTCACCGTGCCGTCGCTTTCGGCCAGTGCATCGAACAATCCCGGCGTGCAGCAGAAGGCGCCGGTGTCCCAGCCGTCGCAGTCCTCCAGCCCCTTGCCGATGTCGGTGATCGCGCCATCGTCGGCCAGCCGCACCCGGGTGACGTCCACCGCATCCACGAGCGGGTTGTCCAGCTGGCGATCCACGGCCAGCAGCAATCCGCCCGCGGGCGGCTCGGCCCGGGCCAGCCGCGCCAGCATCGCGGGCTCGAACACGTGGTCGCACATCAGCATCAGGAAGCGCTCGCCCATCCGTCCCCTCGCGGCCAGCGCCGAGGCGCCGTTGCCGCGCTCCCAGTCGGCGGCCTCGACGATCTCGACCGCGAGCCCCTCCTCCGCCGCGAACCGGCGCGCGGCCTCGGCTACCCGTTCCGCCTCATGACCCACGGCCACGACCGCGCGGCGGAAGCCGGCGCGGGCGAGCGTGCGCATCGTCCGCGCCAGCAGGGGCAGGCCCAGAAACGGAACCAGGGGCTTGGGAAGCCCCTGGCCCTGCATCCGCTCGCCGCGACCGGCGGCGAGAATCAGCGCCTCACGCGCCCGCCGCCGCGGCATCGCGAACGTGCTCCTCGTCGTTCTCGGCCCGAACCGCCGTCGGCCGCGCGGGCCGGCCCTCGATGAAGGCCTCGGTCATCCGCCAGGCCTCGTCATCCGGGTGTTGCACCGGCGGATGCTTCATGAAGAAGGCGCTCGGGCCCTCCACGTAGCCGGCCAGGCCCCGATCCATCGCCAGCTTGCAGCAACGGATGGCATCCACGGCCACGCCAGCCGAGTTCGGCGAGTCCTCGACCGACAACCGCATCTCCAGATGCATCGGCACGTCCCCGAACAGCCGGCCCTCCATGCGGATGAAGGCCACCTTGTTGTCCTTCTGGAACGGCACGTAGTCCGACGGGCCGACGTGGATGTCCTCCCACTCCAGCCGGTCGGGCAGCACGGCCTGCACGGCCTCGGTCTTGGACTCCTTCTTCGAGGCCAGGCGCGAGCGGTTGAGCATGTTCAGGAAGTCGGTGTTGCCGCCGGTGTTGAGCTGATAGGTGCGATCCACCGGCACACCGCGCTTCTTGAACAGGTCCGCCAGCGTCCGGTGCGTGATCGTCGCGCCCACCTGCGCCTTGATGTCGTCGCCGACGATGGGCAGGCCCGCATCGGCAAAGCGCTTCGCCCAGGCAGGATCGGAGGCGATGAACACCGGGATGCAGTTCACGAAACCGCAACCGGCCGCCAGCGCGGCCTCGGCATACCAGCGCGTGGCCTCCTCGCTGCCCACCGGCAGGTAGTTGACGACGATGTCCGCGCCCGATGCCTTCAGCGCCTCGACCACCTCCTCCTGGGTCGGCTCCGGGGCATCCGCCTTCACGAACGTGACGTTCTCGGGATAGTCCTTCATGTGTTCGGACAGCCCGTCCAGCACCTTGCCCATGCGCACCGTGACGCCGGACTTCGGCAGATCCGGGCAGAAGACCGTGGTGCAGTTGGGCCTGGCGAAGATGGCCTCGTTGACATCCTTGCCCACCTTGCGGGCATCGATGTCAAAGGCCGCAACAACCTCCAGGTCGTGCGGCGCGTATCCGCCGATCTCCCAGTGCATCAGCCCCAGCGCCGCATCCCGCTTCTCCGGGCCGTAGTAGTGGATTCCCTGGATCAGGGAGCTGGCGCAGTTGCCGACGCCGACGATGGCAAGTCGAACCTTCCTTCGCATGCATACCTCCTTGTTCCGAAAATCCAATGCATCGTGAAGAACAAGGCCATCACGCCATCCCGGCGCTGGCATGCGAACGAGGAAGGAAGGGCCACGATACGGACAAGCCAAACCCTCCCGGATTCGACGATGCCATCGCAGCAACGG
>JALVTX010000057.1 GCA_027035825.1 Mariprofundaceae bacterium | reverse complement strand
CTCGACCGGCGCATGATCCGCAACCGCATCCGCCAGATCGAGAAGGAACTGGCGAAGGTGCGGCGCATGCGCGCCATCCAGCGCGCGGGCCGGGCGCGCAAGGACTTGCCAACCATCGCGCTGGTCGGCTACACGAACGCCGGCAAGTCCACGCTGTTCAACCGCCTGAGCCGGGCCCATGTGCACGCCGCCGACCAGCTCTTCGCCACGCTCGATCCGACGCTGCGCAAGATTCGCCTGCCCGGCGGCCGCGAGGCCATGCTCTCGGACACGGTGGGCTTCGTGCAGGAGCTGCCGCATGAGCTGGTCGAGGCATTCCGCGCCACGCTGGAGGAGGTGGTGGAGGCCGACCTCATCCTGCACGTGCGCGACGCCGCCGACCCGGAAGCGGCGGCGCAGGCGAAGGTGGTGGAATCCACGCTGCGCGACCTGGGCCTGACGGGCGATGCGATGCCGCCCGTCATCGAGGTGTGGAACAAGATTGATCTGGCCCCGCAGGTGCGCTCGCGCCTCACTCCGGATATCGCGGGCAGCCGCGTGGCCATCTCCGCGCGCACCGGCGAGGGCGTGCCGGAACTGGAAGCGCTGCTCGCCCGCTGGCTGGAATCGGACATGACGCGGCTGGAGCTGGCCGTGCCGGCCGGCGATGGCGAAACGCTGGCCTTCTGCCACCGCCACGGGCGGGTGCTGCGTCAGGAATGCAACGGCGACGTCATCGAAATGACGGTGCTGCTGCCGGCCAGCCGCGCCACCGCCGTGGCCCAATACGCCCGCAACCCATAGGTCGGGCATGTAGGTCGGGCTTCAGCCCGACAAAAAACGCTGGCGAAACCACCAAGTCACCAAGAACACAAAGGAAAAGACATGAATATCCTTGGTGTCTCCGTGTCTTGGTGGTTATCAATCCTCTGTCACGCTAAAGCGTGACCCACAATCTACCGTAGGTCGGATTTCAATCCGACAAAACCACCAAGGCACCAAGACACAAAGAGAAGAACATGAATTTCTTGGCGCCTTTGTGTCTTGGTGGTTATATCCCCACTCCCCGCCTCTGGCCTCATGTTTGCTTGATTCCTGCCGATAAGGGTTGCACGACCGCAACCCAACACATCGGAGGGAACCGCCATGACGCAGTCCGACACCCACGCGAACCCCGCCCCGCTTACCGGCATGCAGAAGATTTCCATCCGTCAGCGCCTGTGGCTGATTCTCGGCATCGTCGTGGTTGCCACGCTGGGCCTGGGCTGGATGCACCAGAACGCCATCAACGAGCTGGAGCACGTGGACGACGCCGCCATGCGCGCGGAAGCCCAGCAAGCCTGGCTTGCGGACATGGGCGCCCACCTGGCCGCGTTGCGCGTGGCCCTGGCCTCCGGCGCGACGGATAGCCTGACCAGGCACCTGGATGCGGCCGCCGCGGACGCCGCAAATCTCTCCCGGAGCGAACTGCCGCCGGCCATGCAGCAGAGTGCATCCCGCCTGAACGCGGCCGTGACTGAACTGCGCGCGCGCCTGAACGCCCCCCCCGAGGCGCGGCGCGCGCTTTCCACGGACATCATGCCGACATTGGACAATGCCAGCCGGCAAATGGATGCGCACATCCGGCAACTGAAGGCGCGCGCGGCGGACATCCGGCATGCCTCGACGGTCTCGTTCTGGAGCCTGCTGGCGCTGGTGCTGGCCGCCGTGGCCGGCGCCATTGTCTGGCTTTCCGGCTCCATCATCCGCCCCTTGCGCAAGATCGAGGCGGCAATGGATGCGCTGGACGATGGCGACACCTCGGTCGGCCTGGACGACGTGCGCATGGCCGGCGTGGTCGAGGGCCTGGTGGAATCCTTCGACAAGCTCAAGCAGAGCGTTCGGGAAGCCTTCATGCTGCGGCAGGTGGTGGAACTGATGCCGGAAGCCATCATGATGGCCGACCGGGAGACGCTCACCATCACCTACATGAACCCGGCGGCGGTCAAGCTCTTCCGCGAGATCGAAAGCGCGCTGCCCTGCCGCGCCGATGAAATCTTGGGCAAGAACATTGACATCTTCCACAAGAACCCCGCCCATCAGCGAGGGATACTGGCCAACAAGGACAGCCTGCCGCTGTCCGCGCAGCTCGACGTCGCCGACCGCAAGATCGCCTTCCAGGCCTTCGCCGTGGACAACCCACAGGGCGAATGGGAGCACGTGATGGTGGCCTGGAAGGACGTCACCGAGCAGGAGGAAATCGCCCGCGCCTTCGAAAGCCACATCGGCGCCGTGGTGCAGGATCTCACCGCCTCCTCCGAGCAGATGCAGACCTCCTCCGAGACGCTGTCCTCGATGGCCGAGCGATCTTCCTCGCAGGCCAGGGCCGTGGAGGAAAGCGTGAGCGAAGCGGCGCACAACGTGGCCACGGTGGCCAGCGCCGCCGAGGAGCTCTCGGCCTCCATCGCCGAAATCACGCGGCAGGTGAACGACGCCGTGGCAATGTCCGGCCAGGCGACAAAGGAAGCGGAATCCAGCAATGCCGTGATGCACAAGCTCACGCAGTCGGCGCAGGAGATCGGCGACGTCATCAAGGTCATCACCGACATCGCCGAGCAGACGAACCTGCTGGCGCTGAACGCCAGCATCGAGGCCGCGCGCGCCGGCGAGGCCGGGCGGGGCTTCGCGGTGGTGGCCGGCGAGGTGAAGGAACTGGCCAACCAGACCGCCCGCGCCACCGAGCAGATCGCGCGGCAGATCCAGGAAATTCAGGGGGACAGCGGCAACGCGGCCGAAGCCATCCAGCGCATCAGTGAAGTGATTGAGAAGATGGACGCCATCAACCGCGCCATCTCGGCCGCCGCCGACGAGCAGAACCAGGCCACGCACGAGATCGCCCGCAGCGCCCAGTATGCCAGCGAGGCCTCGCACCAGGTGATGGAGGCCATCGCCGGCGTGCAGCAGGCGGCCGGCGACACCGGCAAGGCCGCCAGCGAGGTGCTGGAGGTCTCCGGCGAGGTGCGGGGCAAGTCCGAGGGCCTGAGCCGGCAGGTGGCCGATTTTTTAGCCTCGCTGCGCGGCTAGGCGGCGCGTCCATGCGCCGGGACGAACCGCGCCCCGAGAACCGGGAAGACCAGCCGACCGGCGTCGCCGACGCCATGGAGGCGGCGGCGCTCGTCAATGACGCCGACCGCCCGGCCGTGCTGGAGGCGAAGCCCGCGCCCGACGCGCCTCCCGAACCCGCCTCCGGAGACGACGCCCCCCGCGCAACCGAACCGTCAGCGCCCGAAGCGCCGCAAGCCGGCGCTGAACCCTCCCCCGCCGCAAATGCAACCAACGTCAAAAAACCGACGGCCGAGCCGCTCTCGCCCGAGCGCCGCGAATGGCTGGCGCTGGCCGAGCGCATCTTCGGCCACCCCCGCTACGCCATCCTCATCATGGCGGCGCTGGCGCTGGCCGCCGTGACCCAGTCGCGCCCGGTGCTGGCGGCGCTGGCCGTCTTCTTCGGCGTCGAAATCGGCGCGCGCGCCTGGGTGCTGAAGGCGCTGGCGCGCGCCCGCGAGAAGCAGATGGGCGGCGAGGCGTGGTTCCTGGCGCTGGACGCGCTGGCCACGGCCAGCCTCGCCTTTTCGGTGGCCGCGCCCGGCTCGTGGCTGGCTGGCGGCATGTGGCTGCGGCTGGCGCGGCTGGCGCGAGGCATGTACATGCTGCGGATGTTGCGGGTGTTCCGCTTCCTGTCGCTGGACGCGATGGTCTATTCGATGGGCGTGGCCATCTCGGCGCTGGCGCTGACCACGCTGGCCGCGCTCACCCCCTCCATCGCGCTCTATGCCGGCGTGGCGCTGCTCGTGGAGACGGCCTGCCGGGCCTTCGCCGCCCTGCGGGTGGTGGAATCCCCGGCGAGGCGGCGCGCGGAGCTGGCCTTCGCGGCGCTGGACGCGCTGGCCACCGTGCCGCTGCTGGGCCTCGTGGACGGGCTCTCGCCGGGCTGGGCGGGGCTGCGCGCGGCGCGCTTCCTCGTGATGCTCAACCCGCTGGGCAGCCTCGCCGGGGCCTTGCGCCGCGTGGCCGCGCGCGACGCCGTGCGCAAGGAAGCGACGATGCTCACCGGCATGTTCGTGCTGCTGATGGCGGCCACGGCCGCCGCCGTGCTGTGGCTCTACCCGCGCATGGATTTGAACGGCGACGGCGCGACCGGCGGCCCGGACTACGCCCCGTGGCAGGTGCTGTTCTACGGCTTCCGCATCCTGCTCGACCCCGGCAATGCCCCGGCGGACGCCTTCTCGCCGTGGCTGGCGGCGCTGACCATGGTCATCGTGCTCTCCGGCGTCTTCTTCTTCGCCCTGTTCGTGGGCCTGGGCTCGAACGTGATGCACTACCTGCTGGAGGAGCTGGCCAACTCGCCGCTCTCGGCGCGCGTGTCACTGCTGCTCGCCGGCGACAACGAGCAATCCATCGCCATCCTCCGCGCCTTCGACGCCATGTGCGCGCGCATGCGCCGCTCGTTCGCCTCGGCGTGGCTGTTCATCGGCCCGGCGCGGGAGGGCGCGCGCGCGCTCGGGCGCTGGCTGGCCGTGCGCGAGATCGAGCCGGGCAGCCGCGAAACGCTGGCCCGGTTCCGCCTCTCCGGCGTTCGCGGCGCGGTGCTCTTCCAGCGGGCGTGGACGGAAAAACAAGCCGCCCACGAAATGGCCGCCAGCGAAATGGCCGATCTCCATGCGCTGGCGCGGGAGCTTCGGCGGCGCGGCGAGGCGCCGGGGCTGGTGGTTTGCGACAGCGCGCCGCCGGCGCACGCCCGCGCCGTCTACGAGGAGGCGCTGGGCATGGAGGTGGTGGACTCGGCGGCGCTGAAGGCGCGCATGCTCTACCAGATGCACCACTGCGCCCACATGCCGGAGCTGGGCATGCGGATGATGGACGCCGTGAACGGCGAGACGGGGCTCTACGCCCGGCCGTGGCCGGCGCGCATCGAGCCCGCCGGGGCCACGAGCCGCATCATCCACGAGGCCGGAAGCGCCGAGCTGGGCGCGTGGCTCTCGCATTGCTTCGCTAGGGGGCTGAACCTGCTGGCCGCGCGCACGAGCGAGGGCCGCCACGTGCTCTTCGGCGACCTGCGCAAGCTGCGCGCGCCGGTGGAGGTGACCGACGTGCTGGGCCTGGGATGCGAGCCCGATGGCTGGGATGCGCTGATGCGCGATGCGCTGGACGCGGGCGGGAATGATGATGTGGACGAGACCGCCGAGCCGCCGCTGGCCGCCTTCACCTGGCCGGACAAGTGGGACTTGAAGATGATCTTCGTGGGCTGGCACGACGGCCTGCCGGCGATGGTGGAGGAAATGGCGCAGAAGCACCACAAGCTCAGCGTCTATGTACTCTACCCCGGTCCGGATGCCGTCGGACAACGACATGCTGAACGATTGTTGCAAATCGGCGAGGACAATGATCTGGCGGCCCGATGCAAGCTGGAAACGGAAGTAGTGACCTGGGACGGCATGAACACGCAGATGCTGGTTCCGCTGCTCAAGGGCTGCAAGGTCATCATGCTCTACCCCGAGGAGACGGGCCGGAACAACGAGGACTCGACGCTGGAGCTGTGGTTCCACGAAATCGCGCGGCTGCTGGATGCGCGCAAGGCCAAGGTGAAGTGGTGGACGCCGCCGAAGCTGATGGTGCTGCCCAGGGCCGCCGCCAACGTGCCCGCGCTGCGCGAGGCGGCGCGCGACTACCCGCGGCTGGAGGTGCACGTGGGCTCGCCGGACGCCTTCCACGACGTGTTCATGGCCCGTCAGATGCTGGCCCGCACCATGCACGCCGGGCAGAAGGACGACATGCGCTCCGAAATCCGCGCCTTCGACTTCATGCACGTGGTGCTGGGCGACGCCGTCATCGTCGAGGGCGTGGACGCCCCGCGCATCCTCGCCCGCGAGAACGCCAGCTGGGAGGAGATTCACCGCGAGGCGTGGAAGCGCGGCTGGATGCTCGCCGCCGTGATGCTGCCGGAGGAAGACGAGCCGCCCCACCCGGTGATGCGGCTCCTGGATCGCGCCTTCCCGGCCGAAACCCGCGACGCCGGCAGCCGCATGCGCGTGCTGGCCGGCGCGCCGACGCGCGAGATGCCGGCCCCGGCGCAGGCCGCGCGGCTGCTCTTCTGCCGCCGGGGCGTGCTGGACGAAACGGACGCCGCCGCAGCCAATGACGCAACCGAGACGCACGAAGCCGACAAAGCCGCGACCGGGCCCACCGGAGCGAGCGAGGCGAGCGAGGCAAAAGTTCCGGCCGAATCCGCCGATATGTCTGAAGACAAGGGCGCGAACGCCGCCCCCGCCGGGGCCCCCTCCGGGGAAAATCCCGAGCCGGACATGGGCAAAACACCCGATTCCGGCACGGAATTTGCTGAAGAGACGGAGGCAGCGCAAACGATGGCGCCGGAAGCCGCCAGCGACGACGCAGGCGAGGCGGCGGAAGGAGCCGGAACGGACGCCGCAGCGCTGGCCCCGCGCGACGACGTGAAGGAGGGAGAGCTGATGCCCGAATCGCCCTGGCCGGAGACGGCCGACGCCCGCCTGCTGAGGGTGCTGCAAAAGCAGGTGAACGAGGCCCTGGAGCTTCTGAGCCGCAGCACCGAGGAGGGGCTGGTGAAGCTCGCCGGGGCCATGGACAAGGACGAGTCCGGCGCGGTGAGCGAGGACATCATGGCCGCCCTCACCGACCTGCAAAACGTGGATCGCGTGATGCAGCGGCTGCGCAACGTGGAAACCTGCCTGGCCGACTGGGCCGGAGCCGCGCCGACGCCGGAAGGCGAACCGCGCTGGCGCGAGGCGGTGGAGAGCCGCTACGTGATGGAAGAGGAACGACTGGTGCTGAGGAGTGAGCTATGAGCGCGCCCAAAATCCTGATTGTCGAGGACTCCGCGATGGTGCGCATCACCGTCAAGCGGACGCTGAGCGCGGTGGACTTCGCGGTGGAGGAGGCGAAAGACGGCGCGGAAGGGCTGGCCAAGGCCCAGGGCGCGCCCGAGCCCTTCGACCTGATTCTCACCGACCTCAACATGCCGAACATGGACGGGCTGACGATGGTGCAGCGCATCCGCGAGCTGCCGGCCTATGCCGAGACGCCCATCGTGATGCTGACCACCGAGTCAGGCGAGGAAAAGAAGGCCGTGGGCCATCAGGCCGGCATCTCGGCGTGGCTGGTCAAGCCGTTCGAGCCGGACGCGCTGGTGGAGATGGTCGGCGGCATGCTGTTTTGACGGCGGCGGCAGCCCAATGAAAGGCAAGGGAGCGCGGCATGGATGAGGAACTGCTGAACGAGTTTCTGGTCGAAAGCCAGGAAAACATGGCCGAGATCGAGCAGCAGCTGATGGCGCTGGAGGCCAACCCGGAGGATTCGGCGCTCTTGGACGCCATCTTCCGCACCGTGCACACGGTGAAGGGAAGCTGCGGCTTCATCGGGCTCACTCGCTTGCAGGAGGTGGCCCACGCGGGCGAGGACCTGCTGGGCAAGATGCGCTCCACGAAGTTCCGCGCCACGCCGGAGGTGGTGTCCCTGCTGCTGGAATGCGCCGACGCCATCCAGACCATCCTCGACGCGCTGGAAACCACGGGCGCGGAGCCGGAGGTGGACAATGGCGAACTCATCCAGCGGCTCCGGGCCGCCGCCGAGGCCATTGGCAACGGCGACGCGCCGGCGACCGATGCCGCCGTAAGCCCGGAAACCGACGAAGCGACCGACGAGACGCCCGCCTGGCTGGAGGGCATGGACGAGGACGCCGTCGCCAAACTCGCCCAGGCCGGCGCGACCACGCCCGAGGCCGTGCTGGCGCAAGGCTTCGAAGGCCTGAAGGGGCTGGGGCTGGCCCCGGCCAGCGCCCTGAAGTTGCTCGGCATGGCCAAGAAGGCTGGGGGCGAAACCCGACCCGCACCCGAGCCCAAGGCCAAACCCGCACCGGCGGCCAACCAGGAAACGGCCGCCGCCCCCGCCGAAGAGCGCGCGCCGAAGCCGGCCGAGGAAGCGAAGCCCGACCCCGCGCCCGCCGAATCCGCATCCGCCAGTCCCGCGAGGGCCAAACCCGCGACGGGCAACCCGGCCGCCGCCCAGCCGGCCAAGGCCGCCAAGGCTCCGACGCAGGAAACCATCCGCGTGTCGCTGGACGTGCTGGATTCGCTGATGAACCAGGTGGGCGAGCTGGTGCTGACGCGCAACCGGCTGATGCAGGTCGTCAACCAGCTCGGCATGAGCATCCTCGCCGAGACCGGCGCGGGCGACAATCTGGCCCAGCTTCGCAACCTGCTGCCCATCAGCCGCGACATCAACCACATCACCGAGCGGCTGCAAGACCAGTTGCTGAAGACCCGGATGCAGCCCATTTCCACCATCTGGGGCGCGGTGCCGCGCGTGGTGCGCGACATGGCCCGCCAGCTGAACAAGAAAATCAAGGTGGTGATGGAGGGCCAGGAAACGGAGCTGGATCGCACCATCCTGACGGCGCTGAAGGACCCGCTGACCCACATCATCCGCAACAGCTGCGACCACGGCATCGAGGCCCCGGCCGAGCGCGCCGCCGCCGGCAAGCCGGAGGCCGGCACGCTGCGGCTCTCCGCGCATCAGGAATCCGGCACCATCGTGATTCGCATCAGCGACGACGGCGCGGGCATTGACGCCTCACGCGTCAAGGCCAAGGCGGTGGAGATGGGCGTCATCAGCCCGGAGGCGGCCGCGAGCATGGGCGACGCGGCGGCGCTGCAACTGATTTTCCACCCGGGGCTCTCCACCGCGAAAAAGGTGAGCAACATCTCCGGCCGCGGCGTGGGCATGGATGTGGTGAAAAGCACCATCGAGAAGGCCGGCGGCGGCGTGGACATCGAAAGCCAGCCGGGACGCGGCACGACGCTGAACATCCGCATTCCCCTGACCATGGCCATCATGCCGGCGATGGTGGTGGGCGTGGGCGAGCGCCGCTACGCCATTCCGCAGATGAACGTGCAGGAGCTGCTGGCCGCGCACCGCGACGCACCCGAATGGGAGGACGTGGCCGGGCAGGCCTTCTTCCGCCTGCGCGGGCAGCTCCTGCCGGTGATGAGTCTGGCCGGCGCGCTGAAGCTCGGCGACGGGCGGGACCATCACGGCTCCATCGTCGTCATCAACGCCGGCGGCCGCACCTTCGGCGTGCTGGTGGACGAGATCTTCGGGGCCGAGGAGCTGGTGGTGAAGCCGCTGGGCGCGCATTTCCGCCACATGAACTTCCTCGGCGGGTGCAGCATCCTGGGCGACGGCTACGTGATTCCCATCATCGAGTGCAACGGGCTGGCGCAACTGTTGAACCTGAGCGCCGAGGCCGAGGCGGCCGTGGACGGCAGCCGCGGCCGCGCCCGCCCCAAGCCGCGCGATCTGCAATACATCATCGTGTTCCGCTCCGGGGCGTCGCGCTACGCGCTGCCGATGACGCTGGTGGAGCGGCTGGAGGAAATCGAGCCCGAGCGCTTCGAGATGGCCGGCGGCCGCGAGGTGCTGCAATACCGGGGGGACATCATCCCGGTGCTGGAGTGGAGCCGGCTGGCCGGCGAGCAGGACGCCGCCCCGCCCGAGGGCCCGCGCAGCTGCCTGATCCTGGCGGACGAGCGCAAGCGCATGTGCCTGCGCGTGGGCGCCATCGAGGACATCCTCGAAACGGAGGTGGACATCAAGGCCTCCTCGAAGAATCCGCTCTTCCTCGGCACGGCCGTCATCGAGGGCCAGGCCACCGAGATGGTGGACGTGTTCGCGGTGCTGGAAAAGGCCGAACCGGGCTGGTTCGCCGCCGGCGACGACGAACAGGCGCGGTCGTCCGTGCTGTTCGCCGAGGACGCGATGTTCTTCCGCAGCCTGCTGATTCCGCTGCTGGAATCCATGCACTACGACGTCTGGGACGCCGAGGATGGCGAGCAGGCCCGGCGACTGCTGGAGGAGCGCGGCGCGCCCGATCTGATTCTCACCGATCTGGAAATGCCGCGCATGAACGGCTACGAGCTGGCCGCCTGGGCGCGCGAACAGGAGCGGCTCGCGGACGTGCCCATCGCGGCGCTGACCGCCAAGCCGCCCAAGGGGCATGACCCGGCGGAGCTGGCAGCCTTCGACGCCATCCTGCTGAAGATGGACAGGCCGGCGCTGATTCGCTACCTGCAATCAAGACTCGGGCGCACCGCCGCCACCGTGGCGGCCCAGATGAAGGAACGGGGCGAGGCCATGGCGCGGGAGCGAGCCCATGGCTGAGGCGCGCAACGAATCGGGACGCGAACTCTTCAGTTGCCGCATCGGCGACCAGTGGGTGGGGCTGCCGGTGATGCAGGTCATCGAGGTGGTGCCGCCGCAGCCGCGCACCGAGATTCCGCTCGCGCCGCCTGCGGTGCGGGGCCTCATCAACCTGCGCGGCAAGGTCATCACCGAGCTGGACGCGCGCCACATCGCGGGGCTCTCGCCGCGCGACGAGGGCGAGCGGGAGCACATCGTGATTATCGAATCGGACGGCGGCGAGCTCTTCGGCCTGGCCGTGGACGAGGTGGGCGTGGTGGCCGAGGCGGACTACAACCAGTACGAGGCCACGCCGGACTCATTGGCCCCGGCCTGGCGGCGCATGGCCGACGGCGTCATCAAGCGCGAGGCGGACGTGATGGTCATCGTCAGCGTGGAAAAGATGCTGGCGATGAGCCTGCCGGAGCCGGACGCGCCGAAACACGCGGCGGCGGCCCCGCACTGAGCCCGGCCACATCGGAAGGAACGACCATGACAGCAACAACCCAACCCCGCATCCGACTGCTCATCGCCGACGATTCGCCGGTGTTCCGCTTTTATCTCAAGAAGTGCGTGGCGAAGATGGACGGCGTGGAAGTGGCGGGCGAGGCGCGCGACGGCGTGGAGGCGCTGGAGCAAATGGCCGCGCTCCGCCCCGACGTGGTGACGCTGGACATGACCATGCCGCGCATGAACGGCATGGACACGCTGAAGGAAATGCAGCGCCGCTTCCCGAACATCCCAGCCATCGTGCTGACCAGCGCCGACGAAGAGGAGGCGAACCTGACCCTCGAGGCGCTGGAGAACGGGGCCTTCGAGTTC
>JALVTX010000056.1 GCA_027035825.1 Mariprofundaceae bacterium | reverse complement strand
TCGCCGGACGGCAAGAAGAAGGAGGTGATGAAGTCCTTCAACTCGGTGTACATGATGGCCGACTCCGGCGCCCGCGGCTCGGCGCAGCAGATTCGCCAGCTGGCCGGCATGCGCGGCCTGATGGCCAAGCCGGACGGCTCCATCATCGAGACGCCGATCACGGCCAACTTCCGCGAGGGCCTGACCGTGCTGCAATATTTCATCTCCACGCACGGCGCCCGCAAGGGCCTGGCCGACACGGCGTTGAAGACGGCGAACTCCGGCTACCTGACCCGCCGCCTGGTGGACGTGGCGCAGGACTGCGTGGTGACCATGCAGGACTGCGGCACCGACAGGGGCATCGAGATGACGCCGCTGATGGAGGGCGGCGAGGTTGTCGAGGAGCTGGCCGAGCGCGTGCTGGGTCGCGTGCTGCTGGAGCCGGCCTGCGATCCGCTCACCGGCGATGAAATCGCCCCGGCCGGCGCCATGGTGACCGAGGAGCTGGCGGCCAAGATCGAGGAGGCCGGCGTGGATCGCGTGCGCATCCGCTCCGTGCTGACCTGCGAGGCGGAGCACGGCGTCTGCGCCACCTGCTACGGGCGCGACCTGGCGCACGGCACGCCGGTGAGCCTGGGCGAGGCCGTGGGCGTGATCGCCGCGCAGTCCATCGGCGAGCCGGGCACGCAGCTGACCATGCGCACCTTCCACGTGGGCGGCACGGCCTCCCGCGCGGCCGAGGCGGCGCATGTCGAGGCCAAGTTCGCCGGCGTCTTCAAGCTGGAGAACGAGGTCACGGTCGTGGACGAGCACGGCGTGGAAATCGTCATCAACCGGCATGCCGAGGCGGTGATCGAGGACGCCTCCGGCGGCGAGCGCGAGCGCCATCGCATCCCGTACGGCGCGGCGCTGCGCGTCAAGCGCGGGGCCAAGGTCAAGGCCGGCCAGGTGCTGGCCGAATGGGACCCGTACACGATGCCGCTGATTGCCGAGGTGGACGGCCGCGTCCGTTACCAGGACATCGTCGAGGGCAAGACGATGCGCGAGCAGACCGACGAGGTGACCGGCCTGTCCAATCGCGTCATCACGCAGGTGTCCGAGGCGCGCAAGGTGGCGCTGCGGCCGCAGATTCAGCTCGTGGATCCGAAGGATCCCGAGGGCGAGCCCGTCACCATGCCGCGCACCGGCACGCCGGCGCGCTACTTCCTGTCCCCGGGCGCGATTCTGAACGTGGACGAGGGCGAGGAAGTGAAGGCCGGCGCGGTGCTGGCGCGCATCCCGCGCGAGACGACCAAGACCAAGGACATCACCGGCGGCCTGCCGCGCGTGGTGGAGCTGTTCGAGGCGCGCAAGCCCAAGAACCTCGCCTTCATCGCCGCCAAGGACGGCGTGATTTCCTTCGGCAAGGACATTCGCGGCAAGCGTCGCGTGATCATCACGCCGGACGACGGCTCGGATCCGATCGAGTATCAGATTCCGAAGGGCAGTCACATCATCGTCCAGGAAGGCGACCGCGTGCGTCGCGGCGAGCGGCTGATGGAGGGCTCGCCGGCGCCGCACGACATCCTCTCCGTGCTGGGCATCGAGGCGCTGGCCAAGTACCTGACCGACGAGGTGCAGGAGGTCTATCGCCTGCAGGGCGTGAAGATCAACGACAAGCACATCGAGGTCATCGTGCGCCAGATGATGCGCAAGGTGCAGATCGTCGATCCCGGCGCGACGAACTTCATCGCCGGCGAGCAGGTGGAGCGCTCGACGCTGATGGAGATCAACCGCAAGCTGGAGAAGGAAGGCAAGCCGCCGGCGACGTTCGAGCCGGTGCTGCTGGGCATCACCAAGGCGTCGCTGTCCACGGACTCCTTCATCTCCGCCGCATCCTTCCAGGAGACGACGCGGGTCATCACCGAGGCGGCGCTGGCCGGCAAAGTGGACTGGCTGCGCGGCCTGAAGGAGAACGTGGTGCTGGGTCGCCTGCTGCCGGCCGGCACGGGCTTTGCCGCGCGGCACCTGGCGCCGAAGCCGAAGCCGGCCGCCGAGCCGGAGGCCGCGGCGGAAGCCGGCGACGACAGCCTTGCGGCGGGCGAGGAAGCCGCCTGACGGGCCCGGGCCCGAGCGCTCTGAAGCGAAATGAAACGGCCGCCCTCGGGCGGCCGTTGTCGTTGTCCGGGGGGGCTGGCGCCCTAGTGCCGGGTGAAGAACCAGCCGGCCGCGCCCACGGCCGACACCATCAGCACGGCGCTGGCGAGGGCCAGCCCGCGGGCGAGGTTCAGGCGCGATTCCAGCCCCTGCCGGGCGAGCAGGGCGGCCTCGCCCTCGCCCGCTTCGTCCGGCAATGCCACGTTCTCAATGGCCGCAATCAGGCGGCGCAGTGCGCCATCGCCCATCTTGCGCTCGCCGCCGTGCGCCTGCACCCACTCTTCCATGGCGCCGGGCCGGATGACGTTGTCCGGCAGGGTGCCCGACAGCTGGCCGGCCTCGAACACCACAACGCCCCGGATGGGAAGCTTGCGTCCCAGGATGGACTGGACGATGTCCACTTGGGCGGCGTTGGCGCGCAGCGGGTTGGGAAAGCGGCTTTGGCGGCCGTGGTGTTCCTGCACCCACATCGCGTCGCGCAGCGAGCCGTGCACCGCGCCCGCGCGGGCGATGGCGCTGACCACGAAAATACCCTCGGGCGCGAACACCAGGTGATCAATGAGCGCCGCATCCCCGGATCGGGTGGGCAACAGCACATGATGCATGACGCGGCAGCCGCGCTTCTCCAGCGCCGCCAGCTTGCGCCGCATCGTGGCCCTGCCGGCCAGCGCCGCCAGCCAGGGCCAGGCCAGATACATCGCCAGCAGGAGGAGCGTCAGGCTAAGCGCCGCCAGCGATGCCGGAAGAAGGGTGGAAAGTGAGTTCATGCGCACTCCGCGAAATGGATTCGGGCAGGGCAGTCGAAGCCCGGTCACGGATCTTACTGTATCTCCGCGGCCCCGGGCCATGACAGGGGTCACAATGCCGCGAGCGTGGTTCGAACAAATGATAAGTGGAAACTGGAGCCGATGATCCGATTCGAACGGACGACCTGCTCATTACGAGTGAGCTGCTCTACCAGCTGAGCTACATCGGCTTGGGGCGCGGATTGTATCATTCCGGCAAGGCTTTTGAAGCCGGGAATTGCGGGGAGGGTTCTAGGGCATCTCTGAACAATCCGGCATGGCCGCGACAGCGGCCTTGCGGGATGGGATGCAAGGCGCGAGGCGCGGCGCATGGTGGTTCCATTCGTAAGCCGAGCAACGCCGCAGACCGCACGAGCTTTGCGTCCAAGGCCCTGTCCCGAAGGGTTGCGCCCCATTCGTGCACACAATGCCGCCCTCGCGGTGTTAGGCTCCTTGGCATCGTGGCTACGGCCACGACCTTCGTCGCCTTCCTTGCGATCATCGCGATTGGACGCGCAACGCGGCTTATGGCGGGTAGTTCAGAGATGCCCTAGAGGATTGCCTGGATGGCGGCCAGCAGCGCCGGCGCGGCCGTTTCGGTGCGCATGATTCGGGGGCCGAAGGCGACGGGCGTGCAGCCGAGCGCATGCAGGCGTTCGATTTCATCATCGGTGAAGCCGCCTTCCGGCCCGACGAGGATGTCCACCTCTCCGGCTCCGGCCAGTCGCTCGCGCGCGGTCGGCCAGGGCTCGGCTTCGTGCGGGTGCAGGAGGAGGCTCGTTCCATGCAGGCGCACCTCCTCCAGCGATTCGCGCCATGCCACCGGCGGAACGCGGGTGCGTCCGCTCTGTTCGGCGGCCTCGATGACGATCGCGAGCCAGCGCTCCAGCCGGCGCTCCAGCCGCGCGCCGTCCAGCCGAAGCGTCGCGCGGCGGGTGCGCGCGATCTGGAAGCTGGCGGCGCCGAGTTCCGTTCCTTTTTGCAGCACGGTTTCAATCTTGTCGGCGCGGCAGGCGGCCTGGATCACATGCATGGCCAAGGGGGCTTCGCGATCCACGTTCTCGAAGGCGACGATCCGGCATTTGGCCTCGCGGCCGTCGCAGGCCAGCAGTTCGGCAGCGCATTCGCCGCCCTCGCCGTTGAACAGGGTGAGGGTGGCGCCCGCGGCCAGGCGCATCACGCGGCCCAGGTAGTGCGCCTGCTCGCGCGGCAGGGCGATGGTTTGACCCGGTGCGAGTGGTTGCGGCACGTAGAGACGGATGCGGCTCATGGGGCGATGGCAGCGCAAGCCGCGCCGGATTGCAAGGCGCAACATCGGGCGGGATGAGCGCCGCTTGACCTCGGGTCGGCCAGGGCCATGATGCAGGCATGTTTTTCGGCCCCCTGGAATCGTTGGCATGGACGCCGGTGCGGCAGTGGCGCCCGGAGGAGGCCGGCGTGGAGCGGGACGCGGCCGCGGTGCTGGCCGCCACCGGTTCCCTGACCCGTTTCCTGGAGCGGCATTACGGCATGCGGTTGGAGGTGCGCCTGCACGACCAGTTCGTGGATCGCGCCGCCGGGGCCGAGGCGGCGCTGCTGGGTTGCGCCGCGGGATCGCCAGCGCTGCGCCGGCGCGTGTCGTTGATGTTTCGTGGCTCGGTGATGTTCGATGCCGAATCGGTGTTGCCGCTGGACGGCGTGCATGGCGAACTGATGCAGGAATTGCAGGAGGGGGAGAAGCCGCTGGGCAACCTGTTGCTGGATCGGGGGCTGTCGCTGTCGCGCTCGGACTTGAGCGTGGCGCGGCTGCCGGAGGATGCGAAGGCTCCGTGGGCGGGGTGCTGGGCCCGGCGCTCGGTGCTGCGATCGGCCTCGGGCACGCGGGCGCTGGTGGTGGAGGTGTTCCACGACGCCATGTGGCAGCGGGTGGCGCGCATGGGGCGGCGTTACCGCTGATGCGCTTTCATCCCGTGGGCGCGGCGCGCGACTGGTTGCGGCTGCTGCGGGTGGATCGCCCCGTCGGCTACTGGCTGTTGCTGTGGCCGACGATGTGGGGGCTGCTGGCGGCATCGAACGGGCGGCCGGAGCCGAAGAACCTGGCCGTGTTCGTGCTGGGCGTGTTCCTGATGCGCTCGGCCGGCTGCGTCATCAACGATTTCGCCGACCGCGACTTCGACCCGCACGTGGCGCGCACGCGCGAGCGTCCGATTGCCGCTGGCCGGATTGCGCCCGGTGCGGCGCTGGTCGGCTTTGCCTTGATGCTGCTCCTGGCGCTGGCGCTGGTGATGCAGACCTCGACGCTGGTGGTGGAGCTGGCCGTGGTCGGGGCGCTGCTGGCCACCATTTACCCTTTCCTGAAGCGCGTCACCCACGCGCCGCAGGCGTGGCTCGGCATGGCCTTCGGCTGGGGGGCGGTGATGGCGTGGGCGGCCGAACGGGGGACGGTGACCGATTCCGCCGCGCCGTGGCTCCTGTTCGCGGCCAATGTGTGCTGGTCGCTTTCGTACGACACGGCCTATGCCATCGGCGACCGCGAGGATGACGCCCGCATCGGGGTCAGATCCACGGCGCTGTATCTGGGCGAGAAGGCCATCCCCGCCGTGCTGGCGCTGGGGGCGATGACGATGCTGCTGCTCGCGCTGGCCCTCCTGGCCCTGGATGGCGCGGGCGAGGATGGCCGCTGGCCGTGGCTGGGCTGGGCCCTGGGCGCGGCGTGGCAGGCATGGATTTCGCTGCGGCTGGCGCGCGAGGGCGAGGCATGGAGCTTCCGCTATTTCCTGCAATCGCACTGGACGGGTGCGCTGGTGGCGGCAGGGCTTGCCGCCCGGGGGTTGTTCCCCCCGGCCTGAGGGCGTATGCTTGCAGTGCAATGGGGGCGTCCCGGTTTCGACGGAGATGCTGAACCCCATGGCGCATGCCGGGTCGCCGAGCCCGTAAAAAACGGCAACGGCAAATAACTGCCAACGACGACGTAGAACTCGCTTACGCTGCGTAAGTGACCCAGTCGGACAGCTCGCCCATCGGCTGACCGAACTGGGCCATCAAGATGGGCTCGCTTCGCTTGCTGGAGACTCGTGGCGGCGGAGTCAGACTTCAACGAGCCGACCCGATGATGGCCTTGTCCGTTCGGTTTTCATCGGGTGCTGTCTGAACGGACTAAGCATGTAGACCCATGGGCTGATGGTCTCCGGACGCGGGTTCGATTCCCGCCGCCTCCACCAGTTTGTTTCAATGTCGGCCAAGCCCGTTTTCGGGTTGCTGGCGGAGCTGTTTTCCGCACTGCGCGAGGGGTCAAGCGGCGCTTGACAGTGCAGGGGACATGGGGATAGTTGCCATACCCGGTCTTCGTGACGTAGATCACCAATGCTCAGGGGAGGAGTATGACAGCCGGTTATCTGGCCACGCAGTATGCGCCCATCTTCATCTTCATCCTGATCGCGTTCGCGATGGGCGCGGCGCCGCTCGCGCTCACCATGCTAGTCGCGCCGCAGAAGCCGGACGCCGAGAAACTCTCGGCCTACGAGTGCGGCTTCGAGGCCTTCGAGGATGCGCGCATGCAGTTCGACGTGCGCTTCTACTTGGTGGCCATCCTGTTCGTGGTGTTCGACGTGGAGACGGCGTTCATGTTCCCGTGGGCCGTGGTGCTGGACGAGATCGGCCTGTTCGGCCTCGTCGAGATGCTGCTGTTTCTGGTGATTCTGCTGGTCGGCTATCTGTATGCCTGGAAGAAGGGTGCGTTGCAGTGGGAATAGAAGGGGTTCTCAGCAAAGGATTTGTCACCACCACGGCGGACAAGGTCATCAACTGGGCCCGCACGGGCTCGCTGTGGCCGATGACCTTCGGCCTGGCCTGCTGCGCGGTGGAGATGATGCATGCCGGCGCGAGCCGCTACGACCTCGACCGCTTCGGCGTGGTGTTCCGGCCCAGTCCCCGGCAGTCCGACGTGATGATCGTCGCCGGCACGCTGGTGAACAAGATGGCGCCGGCGCTGCGCAAGGTGTACGACCAGATGTCCGAGCCGCGCTGGGTGATTTCCATGGGCTCCTGCGCCAACGGCGGCGGCTACTACCACTACTCCTACTCGATCACGCGCGGTTGCGACCGGATCGTGCCGGTGGACATCTACGTGCCGGGTTGCCCGCCCACGGCGGAGGCGCTGCTCTACGGCATCATCCAGTTGCAGGAAAAGATCAAGCGCACCAACACGATAGCGCGGTGACGGCATGAGCGGAGAGCAGGCAGTGCGCGCGGACATCGACTTCGAGGCGTGGCCGGAGCTGGCCGCGCTGAGCGAGCGTTTCGGCGAGCAGGTGCTCGACGTTCGCCAGGGCGTGGACATGCCGGCCGTGCGGGTGGCCCGCGAGGCCATCGTCGAGGTCTGCCATTTCCTCAAGGGCCAGGGTTATGAGCAGCTCATTGACCTGTGCGGCGCGGACATGAGCGAGTATCCGGATCATCCGCGGGAGGCGCCGCGCTTTCTCGTCGTCTATCACCTGCTGTCGGTGTCCCGCAACCGTCGCCTGCGGCTGAAGGTGGGCGTGAACGAGCGCGAGTTGGTCGGCTCGGTGACCGAGGTCTGGCCCACGGCCAACTGGTTCGAGCGCGAGGCGTTCGACCTGTTCGGCATCCTGTTCGTCAACCATCCCGACTTGCGCCGGCTGCTGACGGATTACGGTTTCGAGGGGCATCCGCTGCGCAAGGACTTCCCGCTGGTCGGCCGGGTGGAGCTGTTCTTTGACGAATCGCAGTGGCGCTGCGTCTATCGGCCGAACAAGCTGGAGAACCGGGTGCTGATTCCGAAGACCTGGCCGGGAGTGGATCGTGGCTGAGATTCAGAACTACACCATCAACTTCGGCCCCCAGCATCCGAGCGCGCATGGCGTGCTGCGCCTGGTGCTGGAGCTGGACGGCGAGGTGGTGGAGCGCGCCGATCCGCACATCGGCCTGCTGCATCGCGGCACCGAGAAGCTCTTCGAGTACAAGACCTATCTCCAGGGCCTGCCGTATTTCGACCGCTTCGATTACGTCTCGATGATGTCCAACGAGCACGCCTGGGTGCTGGCGGTCGAGAAGCTTCTGGGCATCGAGCCGCCGGAGCGGGCGCAATACATCCGCGTGATGTTCGCGGAGCTCACGCGCATCCTGAACCACTGCCTGTGGCTGGGCGCGCACGCGCTGGACATCGGCGCGATGACCGTGTTCCTCTACTGCTTCCGCGAGCGCGAGGACATCTTCGACTACTACGAGGCCGTCTCCGGCGCGCGCATGCACGCGGCCTATTTCCGGCCCGGCGGCGTGGCCAAGGATTTGCCGGATGGCCTGCTGGAGAAGATCGCCGGTTTCACCGAGCGTTTCCCGGGCTACGTGGACGAGTACGAGACGCTGCTCACCGAGAATCGCATCTGGAAGCAGCGCACGGTGGACATCGCGGTGGTGGACAAGGAATCGGCGCTGGCCTGGGGCTTCACCGGGCCAATGCTGCGCGGCTCCGGCGTGGCCTGGGATCTGCGCAAGGCCCAGCCCTACGACGTGTACGACCGGATGGATTTCGAGATCCCGGTCGGCACGACGGGCGACTGCTACGACCGCTACCTGGTGCGCGTCGAGGAGATGCGCCAGGCCAACGAGATCGTGCGCCAGTGCGTGGAATGGCTGGAGAAGAACCCGGGGCCGGTGAAGGTGGACGACTACAAGCTCGTCAACCCGCCGCGGGCCGAGATGAAGCGCGACATGGAGGCGCTGATCCACCACTTCAAGTATTTCTCCGAGGGCTTTCACGTGCCGGCCGGCGAGGTGTACGCGGCGGTGGAGCAGCCCAAGGGCGAGCTGGGCGTCTATCTCATCTCCGACGGCTCGAACAAGCCTTACCGCGTCAAGGTGCGCGCGCCGGACTACGTGCACCTGGAGGCGCTGGATTTCATGTGCCGCGGGCACATGATCGCCGATGTGGTGACCATCATCGGCACGCAGGACATCGTGTTCGGGAGCATTGACCGATGAGCGCCGAAGCCCCCCGCTTTTCCGATGCCCGGCTGGCGGAAATCCGCGAGTTGGTGGCGCGCTACCCTGCGCCGCGCTCGGCCCTGCTGCCGGTGCTGCACATGGCGCAGGAGGACTTCGGCTGGCTGTCGCCCGAGGTGCAGCAGATGGTGGCCGACGTGCTGGGCGTGAGCCTGATGCACGTGCGCGAGGTGGTGACGTTCTACACCATGTTCCGCGAGCAGCCCTGCGGGCGTTACCTGATGGAGGTCTGCACCAACGCCAGCTGCATGCTGAACGGGGCCAACGAGCTGGTGCGGCACATGTGCGATCGGCTGGGCATCAAGGTGGGCGAGACGACGCCCGACGGCCTGTTCACGGTCGCCGAGGTGGAGTGCGCCGGCGCCTGCGGCGGCGCGCCGGTGGTGCAGATCAATAACGAATACCACGAATGCGCCACGCCCGAGCAGATGGACGCGTTCATTGACGAGAAGCGGCGCGAGGCCGAAGGAGGGGCGGCATGATTCCATCCGATCCGTCCAAGGTCACGGCCATCTGCTTCGACCGCATCCACATTCCGGGCCAGCGGCATCTGGAGGTGGCGCGCAAGAACGGGGCCTACAGCTTCCTGCCGACGGTGCTCAACGAGTTCGAGCCCGAGCGCATCGTGGACGAGGTCAAGACCTCGGGCATCCGCGGCCGCGGCGGCGCCGGTTTCCCGACGGGGCTGAAGTGGTCGTTCGTGCCGCGCAACACCGGCAAGCCCACCTACCTGCTGTGCAATGCCGACGAGGGCGAGCCGGGCACGTTCAAGGATCGCGACATCATGCGTTTTGACCCGCATCTCTTGATTGAGGGCATGATCATGGCCGGCTTCGCGCTCGGCGTGCATGACGCCTACATCTACATTCGCGGCGAGTTCAAGCGCGAGGCCGATATCCTGAACGAGGCCATCCGCGAGGCCTACGCGGCGAACCTGCTGGGCGAGCGGATTCTGGGCACGGACTTCTCGATGAACCTGACCGTGCATCGCGGCGCCGGCGCCTACATTTGCGGCGAGGAGACGGCGCTCATCGAGTCGCTGGAAGGCAAGCCCGGCCGCCCGCGCTACAAGCCGCCGTTCCCGGCCGTGGAAGGCTTCTACCGCTGCCCGACGGTGGTGAACAACGTCGAGACGCTGTCCACCATCCCCGCCATCCTGGAGCATGGCGGCGAATGGCATGCCAAGATCGGCAAGCCGAACAACACGGGCATGAAGATTTTCTCGGTTTCCGGGCAGGTGAACAAGCCGGGCAACTATGAGGTGCCGATGGGCACGCCGCTGAAGACGCTCATCGAGGAATACTGCGGCGGCCTCAAGCACGGGAATGTGCCCAAGGCCATCATCCCGGGCGGCTCCTCGGCGCCGTGGCTGACCGCCGAGCACTACGAGATTCCGCTCACCTTCGACGACCTGGTCAAGGCCGGCTCGATGCTGGGCTCCGGGGCCATCATCGTCATGGACGAGACGGCCGACGTTCTGGCCGTGGCGCGCCGGCTCAGCCATTTCTACGCTCACGAGTCCTGCGGCCAGTGCACGCCATGCCGCGAGGGCACGGGCTGGCTGGAGCGGGTGCTGACCCGCATCGAGCGCGGGCAGGGGCGGCCGGGCGACATCGAGGTGCTGAAGGACGCGGCCACGCACATGGCCGGCCGCACCATTTGCGCGCTGGCCGACGGCGCGGCGGCGCCGGTGCTGTCGGTCATCCAACACTTCCCCGAGGTCGTGAAGGCCGGCATAGCGGAGAAAGCGGCATGACGACGTTGTTCATCAATGACCAGGAAGTCACGGTGGCGCCGGGCACGAGCATTCTGGAGGCTTGCCGCGCCAACGGCATCAATGTGCCGTATTTCTGCTATCACCCGGAGCTGTCGGTGGCCGCGAACTGCCGCATGTGTCTGGTGGAGGTCGAGGGCTGGAACAAGCCGGCGGCCAGCTGCTGCACGCCGGTGGCCGAGGGCATGAAGGTGTACACGGACACCGAGGGCATCCGCGAGGATCACAAGATGGTGATGGAGTATCTGCTCCTCAATCACCCGCTGGACTGCCCGGTGTGCGACCAGGGCGGCCAGTGCAAGCTCCAGGACTACGCGATGGAATACGGCCCCGACCGCGGCCGCTTCACCGAGACCAAGCGCGCGGTGGCCGACTACGAGCTGGGGCCGTTCGTCACCACCTGCATGACGCG
>JALVTX010000055.1 GCA_027035825.1 Mariprofundaceae bacterium | reverse complement strand
CCGCCAGCGCGGCGTCGTTCTCCACACCGACGGGCCGGCCCATGCGCTCGCCCAGCCTCGCGGCCAGCGGCAGGTCGGCAATGCCGGGGATGTTGGGGGAGGATCGCACCACGCCTCCGTGAATGAAACCCGGGAATCCCAGCCCGATGGCGGCGATGTCCGGATGGCGGGACAGCATGGCCTCGATGTGGCCGGCGAGCATGCGCGTCACCTCGCCGTTGGCGTCCGCCGTGGCCGGCAGGGCGGACAGGCGCGCTTCGATGCGCTGCAAGTCCGATATCCGGCCCGCGCCGTCCACGATGGCCATGCGGATGTGCGTGCCGCCGACATCCAGGGCCAGCACGGGCGGGGCGGCGTCAGGCACGGGCAACCAGCCCCTCGTAGAGTTCGGCGTAGCGCCGGGCCGAGGCATCCCACGACGAATCGCGTCGCATGGCCCGGGCCCGGATGCGTCGCCATGTGGCAGGGCGCTTCCAGACGGCCACGGCCTCGCTGACGGCGGCGTCGAACGCCTCGGGCGTGGGCTCCGAGAACGAGAATCCGGTGCTCGAGGTTCTGGAACGTGCATGGCTCACGACGGTGTCCGCGAGCCCGCCCGTCTCCCGCACCACGGGCGGCGTGCCGTAGCGCATCGCCATCAACTGGCTCAGGCCGCAGGGCTCGAAGCGGGAGGGCATGAGGAAGATATCGCCCCCGGCATAGAAACGACGGGCGAGCGGCTCGTTGAAGCCGCGAAAGAAGTGCATCTGCCTGGATCGCGCCTCGGCCAGCCGGGCCAGCATGGCTTCCCACGCCGGCTCCCCGGAGCCCAGCACGGCCAGTTGCCAGCCCCGCTCCAGCCAGGCAGGCGCGCGATCCAGCAACAAATCCACGCCCTTTTGCTCCGCCAGCCGGGAGACCATGACCAGCAGCGGGACATCTTCCGCCCGCGCGAGATCCAGCTCGGACTGCAACGCCGCCTTGCAGCGGGCCTTCCCGGCCATGCGGCCCGGCGCGTAGCGGGCCGGAATGGCCGCATCGGCGGCAGGGTTCCAGCTTTCGTCCAGGCCGTTGACGATGCCGGTGAGCTTGTCCGCGTGATCGGCCAGGAAGCCCTCCAAGCCGCATCCGTATTCGGGTGTCAGGATTTCGCGCGCATAGGTCTGGCTCACCGTGGTCAGCGCGTCACAGGCCGCGATGCCGGCCTTCATGCAGTTGATCTGGCCGTAGAACTCGTAGCCGCGGAAGTGGAACCCGGCCTCGGGCAGCCCCAGCCGGCCGATCCACCCGGCGGGAAAGACGCCCTGATAGGCCAGGTTGTGGATGGTGAACACGCTGCGCGTGGCGGCCAGCTCCGGATGATGGCGATATTGCGTGGCGAGCAAGAGCGGCATCAGGCCCGTCTGCCAGTCGTGGCAGTGGAGGATGTCCACCGGGCGCTTCATGCTCCGCGCCGCCTCCAGCGCCACGCGGTTGAAGAAGAGGAATCGCGGCAGGTTGTCCTCCCAGGCGCCGCCCGGCGGGCCGTAGAGGCCGTCGCGGTCGTAGAAGTCGTCCTGCTCCACCAGGATGAAGCGCACCGGCCCCACGGTGGCCTCGTGCAAGGGCGCGATTCGCTCGGCGCCGTCCATCCAGATGGAAATGGACTGTCCCAGCGGGCGCACGGGAACCTGGCTGGCGGCCACCGGCTGCCGGTAGAAGGGCATGATGACCGTCACCGCATGCCCCAGCCGGGCGAGGGCGGCGGGCAATGCACCCGCGACGTCCGCCAGCCCGCCGGTCTTGGCCAGCGGCGCGGCTTCCGAGGCCGCGAACACGATGTTCAATCCGGACATGAACCCTCCCTTGCGGGCATCATCGCGAGCCTTCGCGAAGGCCCGCCCGCGCAGGGTATCAGGCGAGGCGTGACGTCCAAAGCCTTGCCTTGACTTGGCTTGCATTGTCTTTTCACGCGCGTTTGGGATAAGATGTCGGCATGGCGACGGTGATTGTCCGCGGTGCGCAGGGGGAGCACGAGGTCGAGCTGCTTCCGCACACCACCATTGGCCGGCATCCCAAGAGCACGATTTGCGTCAGCGACCCGATGGTGTCCAAGCGCCATGCAGTCATTCGCCAGACGCCCGATGGCTGGCTCTACGAGGACAATCACAGCTCCAATGGCTCCTTCGTGGCCGGCGTGCGCGTGCAGCAGCACAAGCTGCGCGATGGCGACGAGGTCGTGCTGGGCAAGACGCACCTGATTTTCCGCCAGGAAAGCGAGCAGGAGCGCATGGCGCGGATGGTCAACATCTCGCGCATCTCCTCCGAGAGCCAGGTTCAGGATCGCATCGCCATCGAGAGTTCCGAGAACTTCCTGCCCGAGCAGGAGGTCACCGACCTCAATGCCCTGCGCGTAGATTACGAGAAGTTGCGCCTGGGCAACGAGCTGATGGCTCGCATCGGCCTGGAGCGCGACTTGCCGACGGCGCTGGAGAAGGTGACCGATGAGCTGTTGCGCATTTTCCCGGCCGACCGCTGCGTGGTGTTGCTCACCCACCCGACCACCGGCGAACTGATTCCGCGCTTCGTGCACCCGGCGCCCGAGGGCGAGAAGGTGTCCGTGTCCGAATCCGTGCTCAGCGAGGTGCGCGAGCACAAGTCCGCCATCCTGCTGGCCAATGCCAGCATGGATCGGCGCTTCTCCGATGCCTCGTCCATCATCATGCAGGGCATCCGCTCGGTGATGTGCGCGCCGCTGATGCACAATGGCGAGTTCCTCGGCGTGGTGCACATGGAGAGCAAGCAGGCCCACCACACGTTCACGCGCAAGGACTTGCAATTGTTCACCGGCATCGTGCGCCACGTGGCGATGGCCGTGGCCAACGCGAGACTGCTGCAGAAGATCGAGGAGGACGCCAAGACCCGGGCGCAGTTCGAGCGGCTGCTCTCGCCCAGCGTGGTCGAGCAGGTCATGAGCGGTAAGGTGAAACTGGAGAAGGGGGGCGAGCTGCGCAACGTCACCATCCTGTTTGCCGACATCCGCGGTTACACGAGCCTGAGCCGCCGCTCGTCGGCCACCGACGTCGTGGCGCTCCTGAACCGCTATTTCGAGACGGTGGTGGACGTGGTGTTCCGCTACGGCGGCACCGTGGACAAGTACATCGGCGACGAGATCATGGTGCTGTTCGGCGCCCCCGTGGCGGTGGAGGACGCGCCGGATCGGGCCGTGGCCTGCGCGCTGGAGATGCAGGGCGCGATCGAGCGCTTCAACATGCAGCGGCAGCAGACCGGCGAGGAACCCATCCAGGTGGGCATCGGCATCAATTCCGGCGAGGTCGTGGTGGGCTCCATCGGTTCTTCCCAGACCATGCAGTACACCTGCATTGGCGATGCGGTGAACGTGGCTTCGCGCCTGACGCGCATGGCCAGGCCCGGCGAGGTGCTGGTCAGCGAGGAGACGATGAAGCAGGTGCGCCGCAAGTTCCGCGCCGAGGCCCTGCCGCCGGCCGAGATCAAGGGCATTGACGGCCTCGTCCAGGCCTATTCGGTCAAGGAGATCCTGGAGGACACGAACGGGTCGGGGAGCTAGCTCCCGACCTTGCGATGAGCGCGCCAGAGGAGGGGAAGGACATGCCGGGCCTGACGGAGAGCAGGGTGTGGCGCGAGCTTGCGCGCCATCACGAGGCCATGTCGCGGGCGCACATGCGCGAGTTGTTCGCGCGCGATCCCGGCCGTTTCGAGCGTTTCTCCCGCCGGTCCGGCGACATGCTGGTGGATTTCTCGAAGAACATCATCACCGACGAAACCCTGCACCTGTTGATGCAACTGGCGCGGGAACGCGACGTGCAGGGTTGGATTGACCGCATGTTCGCCGGCGAGAAAATCAACAACACGGAGGGCCGGGCGGCGTTCCACGTGGCGCTGCGCAACCGCTCCGAGCGGCCGATGATGGTGGACGGTCGGGACGTGATGCCGGATGTGCGTCGCGTGCTGGCGAAAATGCGCGCCTTCACGGAGGCCGTGCGCGGCGGCGACTGGCGCGGCGCCACCGGCGAGCGCATCACCGACGTGGTCAACATCGGCATTGGCGGTTCCGACCTCGGGCCGGCCATGGTCTGCGAGGCGCTGGCGCCGTATGGGCGCGACGGTGGCCCCAGGGTGCATTTCGTGTCCAACGTGGACGGCACCCACATGGTCGAGACCCTGCGCGGCCTGCATCGGGAGACGACGCTGTTCGTGGTGGTGTCCAAGACGTTCGGCACCCAGGAGACGCTGGCCAACGCGCACACGGCGCGGGACTGGTTCCTCACCCGCGGCGGCACGAAGCAGGGCGTGGCGCGCCATTTCGTGGCTGTCTCCACGAACGCCGAGGCGGTGGCCGCCTTCGGCATCGATCCGGACAACATGTTCGAGTTCTGGGACTGGGTCGGCGGGCGCTATTCGCTGTGGAGCGCGGTGGGGCTGTCCATTGCCCTGTCCATCGGCATGGATCGCTTCGAGGAGCTGCTGGCCGGAGCGTTCGCGATGGACGAACACTTCCGCGCTACGCCGCTGGAAGACAACATTCCGGTGATCCTGGCCATGCTGGGCGTCTGGTACGTCAACTTCTTCGATGCCGAGACACACGCCATCCTGCCCTACGACCAGTACCTGCGGCGCTTTCCCGCCTATCTCCAGCAGGCGGACATGGAGAGCAACGGCAAGCGCGTCACCCGCGATGGCCAGCCCGTGGCGTGGCGTACCGGCCCGGTCATCTGGGGCGAGGCCGGCACCAATGGCCAGCACGCCTTCTACCAGCTCATTCACCAGGGCACGCGGCTGATCCCTTGCGATTTCCTCGCGCCCGTGGAGAGTCAGAACCCCGTGGGCGAGCATCACCGGATGCTGCTGGCCAATTTCCTGGCCCAGGGCGAGGCCCTGATGCGCGGCAAGATGGAAGCCGAGGCGAGGCGGGACATGGAGGCCGAAGGCCTGCCGCCCGAGCGCATCGAGGCGCTGCTGCCGCACCGGGTGTTTCCGGGCAACCGTCCGAGCAATGCCATTCTGTTTCGCAAGCTGACGCCGCGCACGCTGGGGAGCCTGATTGCCATGTACGAGCACAAGATCTTCGTGCAGAGCGTGATCTGGGGCATCAACGCCTTTGACCAGTGGGGGGTGGAGCTGGGCAAGCAGCTGGCGGGCAGGATCCTGCCCGAGCTTGGCGAGACCCGGGCCGCCACAGGGCACGATGCCTCCACCAACGGCCTCATCAACTACTGCAAGTCTCACATGACCGACTGACGGCGTTCCGCCGGGGTAATGGCTCCGAGCGGGGGGCGCACTTTGCACCCGTTGTCTGCTGGCGCGGACGGTCTATCCTCCTGGCATGGAGCGTGGATGATGCGGAATCACGGGAAACGAACCCGCGCATGTGGGGTGGCGCTGCTGATGGCGCTGGCGATGACGTCCGAATGGCCGTTGGCGTGCATTGCCGCGCCGGGCGCCGATGCGGCTACGAGCCAGGCGCGACAGACGGAGACGGCCACGCCGATCAGCCAGGCCGCGCCCGCGCGCAAGGCGCAAGCAAAGCCGTCCGTTGCCGGCGACCGGCAGGCCGGCCATGGGAGCAAGGCGCCGGCGGCCAAGCCCTCCACGCTGCCACCTTCCGCGCTGAACATGCAGGAGCTGATCGACCGGCTCAAGCGCACCCCTGCGATGGGCGTGTTCACCAAGCTGGCCTTGCGTTCGGACGCGCTGGATCTCATCGAACTGGTGCGTGACTGGCGGGCGCATCGCCGTCGCTGCTCGGTGAAGGAGATTCGCGCCCGCTTCGACGGCCTGCTGTTGAAGGTGCTGGCGTTGCTGGACGACGACCCGGCGCTGGCGCGGGACATCAGCCGGGCGCGCGAGGACATCTGGCGCAGCCTGCTCCAGGAGGGAGAGAGGCGCGCCGCGCGGTCGCAAACGCGCCTTGGAACAGGCCGCGCGGTGGCATGGATGAGCGCGGGAACCAAGGAGGTGAAAGTATGAAGAAGGGATTTTATGCGGGAATTTGCGCGCTGGCTGCGCTGCTGGCCGCGCCCGGGCCGGCTGGCGCGGTGACCAAGGCCGAGGACATCGCCGCCACCATCATGCTGCGCGGATATGCGTGCGGCGGCCGGGCGGTGAGCGACATTCACGAGCGGAAGGACAAGGCGGGAGGCACGGTCATCACCGCCACGTGCCCGAACGGCCGACGCTATCGCATCGAGGTGACGCCCGAGGGGCGGGTGCGGGTGACGCCCCTCCGCTGATCGCCCGCTCAGGGCCGGCCGTCTTGCGTGGGAGCGTGAACAGGCCCCCGGAGCGGTTCACGTTTCCGTCATTGTTCTGGCGCTTGCCCCGCCAGTTGTTCCAGCACGTAGCCGGCCAGCATGAAGCCGAACAGGTTCGGCATCCAGGAGACCGTGCCATTGGTGGCGCGGGGGCGCGCTCCGGGCGCGGGCGGCCGGTGCGGGAGGGCATTGCGGGCCGGCTCCCCGGAATGGACGACGGGGTGGTCGAGCCGGGCGCCCCGCCGGCGCAACTGGCGGCGCAGCGCCCGCGCCAGCCCGCAGCCTTGGGTTTCATCCAGGCGAGCGATGCGAACGCGCGTCACGTCGGTGCGGCCGCCCGCGCCGAGACTGGAGGCGGCGAGGATGCGCTGGCGCTGGCAGGCGTGAACGAGCGCCGCCTTGCAGACCACGGAATCGATGCAGTCCAGCACCGCGTCCGGCCGCAGCGGGGATAGCAGCGCATCGGCGTTGTCCGGGTGCAGGAAGTCCTCCAGCACCGTGATATCCGCCGCGGGGTTGATGTCGCGCAGGCGCTCGGCGGCCACGCGCGCCTTGGGTTGCCCGAGGTTGGAGTGCAGGGCGATGATCTGGCGGTTCAGGTTGCTGATGTCCACCACGTCGTGATCCAGCAGGGTGATGCGGCCCACGCCGGCGCGGGCGCAGGCCTCGGCGGCCGCGCCGCCCACGCCGCCCAGCCCGGCAATCAGCACGTGGCTGGCGGCCAGGCGCGCGAGCCCATGCTCGCCGATCAGGATGCGGGTGCGCTCGTGCATGTCACTCATCGGATGTCCTCGAGATGGAAGAGTTGCATGGCATTGGCATCGGAAGCGGCGGCGACGCGCTCCACGGTCGTTCCGCGCAGGGCGGCCACCGCCCGGGCCACCCGCGCCAGGAGCCCGGGATCGGCATCGCGTTCACCCGGCGCGGGCGCGTCGGTCTCCAGCAGCCAGGCATCCTCCGGCAGCCGGGCGACGCATTCGCGGATGCGCCGCGCCCTCGGGTTCAGCAGCAACGGGCCCAGTCCGATGCGGAAACCGAGCCGAAGGAATCGGCTTGCGGTCTCGACGCTGCCCGAGAATCCGTGGATGACGCCGGCAAGCCCCGGGCGGTCCCCCAGCATGGCGAGCAGGGGCTCGGTGGCGCGCACCCCGTGCAGGATGACGGGCAGCCCGCGCAGGGCCGCCAGATCGAGCTGCCAGGCCAGCGTGGCCTGCTGCCGCTCCAGCGGGCCGTGCTCGGGCCGCCCGTCCAGGCCGCATTCGCCGATGGCGATGGCGTCGCCCAGCCGGGATGGCATGGCCGCGCGCGCATCAGATCCATCCTCGCCGTGAAACCACGGATGGATGCCAATCGCGACATGCACGTTGGGATGCGCTTGCGCAAGTTGCGCCAGTGCTGCCCAGTCGGCGGGGCGGGTAGCGGCCGCGATGAAGCCGTGAACGCCGGCGCGGCCAGCGGCCGCGATGAAGGCGTTGCAGGCCGCCGGCGGCAGGTGGGCCAGGTGGCAATGCGTGTCCAGCATGCGGGGGTTAGCCCGGATTTTTCATGAGATCGCGGAAGGATGGCGCGGGATGCGCGAGGGCGGGGCGTGCATGCAGGCAAGAAGCATAGCCGTAGCTATGGTTCGTAGCCAAAGGCGCGCATCCGGCCCGCGCGGACAAGCCAGGCGCCGCGAAATGCAAGGCGTCAAGCTGCAAAAGCCCCATCCATTCCAAACCAACCCCTCAATTCCTCGATCATTCCAATTTCGGCGCATGGTCGTCATGAAAATTCCGGGCTAGCGGCCGCTCTGGAGAATCAGCTCCCGGGCGCATTTCCAGGCCGCATCCAGCCCGTCCAGGCTCGCCAGTCGCCAGCGCCAGTTGCCCCGGGAGGTGCCGGGGGTGTTGAAACGCGCCTCCGACCCCAGCGCCAGGATGTCCTGCATCGGGATGATGGCGAGCAGCGCCTGCGTCTCAAGCGCCGCGCGGATCAGCGGCCAGGGCATGTCCTCGGCCGCTGCGCCGGTCTCCTCCAGCACCCGCGCCCGCGTGGCCCCATCCAGCGCGCGGAACCAGCCCAGGGTCGTGTCGTTGTCGTGCGTGCCGGTATAGACGACGCTGTTCTCCTCGATGCGCGCGGGCAGGTAGGGGTTGTCCGGCATGCCGTCGAAGGCGAATTGCAGCACCTTCATGCCGGGCAGCCCGAAGCGCTCCAGCAGCGCCGTCACCTCGGGCGTAATGAGCCCCAGATCCTCGGCCACCAGCGGCAGCCGCCCCAGGCGCTCGCGTAGCGTGTCCAGCAGCGCAGCCCCCGGCGCCTTGCGCCATTCCCCCCGGCGGCCATCCGGGGCGTCGGCGGGAATGGCCCAGTAGGCTTCCAGACCGCGAAAATGGTCGATGCGGAGGATGTGCATGCGCGCCAGCTGCACCCGCACCCGCGCCACCCACCAGTCGAAGCCGCGCGCTTCCAGCGCCTGCCAGCGGTAGAGCGGGTTGCCCCAGCGCTGGCCGCGCTTCGAGAAATAGTCCGGCGGCACGCCGGCCACTTCCAGGCAGCGGCCCGCCTCATCCAGCGTGAACAGTTCCCGATGGCTCCAGACATCGGCGGAATCGTGCGCGGCATAGATCGGGATGTCGCCGAACAGCCGCACGCCGCGCGTCTCGGCATGGCGCTTGAGCCTGGCCCACTGGCGGTGGAACAGGTATTGCTCGAACACGGCCTGGCGCACCAGCTCGCGATGCTCGCGCGCGGCCGCTTGCAGCGCCTCGGGGTTGCGGTCGCGCAACGGTTGCGGCCAGCGCCACCAGGGGCGGCCCTGGAAATGCCGCTTCAGGGCCGAAAACAGCGCGAAATCCTCCAGCCATTCGGCGTGTTCCTGGCGGAAGGCGCGCACTTCCGCCGCGAGTGCCTCGTCGTTTTCCGCCGCGCGCCAGAAGCCGGCGGCGGCCGCGGCTCGCGCCCGTTCGAGCGCCGCCTCGGACGATCCATCCGGCGGCAACTCGCCCTCGGCGAGCCAGCCGCGGCTTGCGGCCTCGCGCAGGTCAACGAAACGCGGATTGCCCGCGAAGGAGGAGGTGGATTCGTACGGCGAATGCGAGCCGTGCGTGGGCCCCAGCGGCAGGAACTGCCAGACGGAAAAACCGGCCGCGGCCAGCGCATCCACGAACCGGGCGGCCTCCTCTCCCAGCACGCCGCAGGGAAAGGGGCCGGGCAGGGAGGAGATGTGCAGCAGCAGCCCGGCGCGGCGCCGGTCGATCCACTCAGTCATTCAGCATCATGGTCGGCGATGACTGGTCAGACGCCGCGCCGCATCGTGCCCCCGCCCTCGGCGTCGCCGCCGCCGGTGGAGATGGGCGCGTCGAGGCTGATTGGCGCCGGGCGGCCGATCAACTGGTAGAGCTTGCGCAGGTGGGCGCGGTAGAGGCGGTCGAAATCGCGCACGGCGCTTTCCGGGTTGTAGTCGCCGAACCACCAGCACCAGTCCGAGCCCTCGCAGATGCGCAGCTGCTCGCGCGCCGCGGCTTCCTGCTCCGGCGACAGGCTGCTGGAGGCCATGGCCTCGTCGAATGCGCGCTTGGCCTCGATCAGCAGCTCCCAGCCCCTGGTCTTGGCCGCGTCGCCGATCCACGTGGCCAGGTTGCCATAAACCCAGGAGCCGGCCACCAGGCGCGGCAGCGCCGGCGCATCCCGGCCGTGGGCGTCCAGGTAGTCCGAGAAGGTGGTCAGCTCCAGCGCCTCGTGTTCGGCGATGGCCTGGTAGAGGGCGGTCAGGAACGGGACGCCGTTCTCGACGTAATGCTCCCAGGCGTTTTCGCCGTCCATGATGATGGCCACAATGGGCGCGCGCTCGCCCTGCGTGCGGTGATGGATGCCGGCCAGCTCGTGGACGAGGTTGGCCACGGCGTCCTCGGCGTTCCACTTCTGGTACTCGAAACCGATGAGGTCGGAGAGGCGGTCGTCGCGGAAGAAGCAGACCATGCGGCCATCCTCGCGCGTGCGCCAGGGGTGGTAGAGGTCGCGGCCGCCCTGGATTTCGCGCAGGTTGTAGCCCAGCGAATGATGCAGCACGCCCTCGCCGGTGGCGCACCATTCGAAGCCCGCTTCCTCCAGCAGGTTCACGGCCGCCTGCGACACCGCCCCCTCGGCCGGCCAGCAGCCGCGCGCGTCCCGGCCGAAGCTGTCCCGGTGCACCCGGCGCGCCAGTTCGATGTGCTCGCGGGCGCGCGCCTCGCCGTCCGGGTAGTTCTCGTCCGGGATCAGCGCATCCGGCATCGTTTCGCGCGCGGCGTTGAAATCCAGCAGCAGCGGCAGGATGGGGTGGGCGTAAGGCGTGGTGGAGAGCTCGATCTTGCCGGCCTCGGCCAGGCGCCGGTAACGGCTGGGGATGTCCGTAAGCAGGCTGGCGATGAGCGTGATGAGGTCGCGCCGATCCTGCGCCGTGAAGTCGCGCGCCTTCTCGATGAGCCGGCGGGCGACGAAGTGCGTGTTGCGCACCGTTTCGCCAAGCCAGGCCAGGTGATACCAGGTCACCAGGTCGGTGAAGTAATTGTCGCCCAGGTAGGCGATGGCGTCCTGCCCCCGGCATTGCTCGGCCAGGTGCCACAGGCGGCTGTAGGCGGGATAGCGGTGCAGGTTGCGCTCGTGGTTCAGGCGGAAGCAGGTTTCCAGCAGCCAGGCGCGTTCCTCGCCGGTGTAGTCGCCGTCCTCGTGCGCCAGCGCCGCCAGCAACGGGTCGGGCAATGCCTCGCCGCGATCGAGCCAGGCGCGGATGCGCCCGGCATAGTCCTGAATCTGGAGCATCAGCGACGGCACGAAATTGACCACCGCGCGCGCGCCGGGAACCCGCTCCAGGATGGCGGCCATGTCCGTGTAGTCCTTGATGGCGTGCAGGTACACCCATGGCAGCGCGTAGCGCCCCGAGT
>JALVTX010000054.1 GCA_027035825.1 Mariprofundaceae bacterium | reverse complement strand
TTCATTCACGGAGGCGTGGTGCGATCCTCCCCCAACATCCCCGGCATTGCCGACCTGCCGCTGGCCGCGAGGCTGGGCGAGCGCATGGGCCGGCCCGTCGGTGTGGAGAACGACGCCGCGCTGGCGGCGCTGGGCGAGTCCCGGCACGGCGAGGATGCCCCGCTGGACTGCCTGCTGCACCTGACGCTGGGCACCGGCGTGGGCGGCGGGCTGGTGCTGAATGGCGTCCCGTATGTCGGCGAGAACGGCATGGCGATGGAAATCGGGCACCTGTGCGTGCGGCCAGACCGTTCTCCAGGTGGTGGTCGAACCTGCGGCTGCGGCAACCGTGGCTGCCTGGAAGCTTACGCATCGGCCGCCAGCGTGGCCGCGCGGTGGCGCGAGGCAAGTGGGGACGACGACGCCCCAGCAACGGATGCCCGCGAGATTCACCGGCGCGCCCTGGAGGGCGATGCGTTGGCGCGGCGCATCCTGGAGGAAGCCGGCGACTGCCTGGGGCTGGCGCTGGCGCAGGCCGTGAACCTGCTGGACGTGCGCCATGTCCGCGTCGGCGGCGGCATGAGCTCGGCCTGGGACGTGCTGGCGGGCCCCATGCGGCGGGCGCTGGACGCCCACCTCATCCCGCCGCTCAAGGGCGCGGTGGACGTGCGCCCCTCACGGCTGGGCGATCACGCGGCGCTTCTGGGCGCGGCGTCGCTGGCGCACAGCCTCCTCTGAGGAAGCAGCCCCTACAGGTAGGTCATCAGCCCCATGGACAGCGGATGCGCCAGATCCTCGTGGAAGGGATAGGCGCGAATGTGATAGGCGAAATCGCCCGCATCCTCGGGCTGGAGACGGGTCTCGAACACGCCATCCTCGACATGCGTCATCCCGACCACGCGGTGGCGCTTGTAGCCACCCTCGCGCGAGGGCCGCAGCAACACGATCTCGACGCGGATGTCATCCGGCGACAGGCCGTCGTGGTGCGCCTTGACGCGCACCTCGAGGCTTTCGCCAAAGCGCCCCTGGAATTCCTCGCCGGCCTGGTCCAGCCGCTCGAGCCGCACCTTCTTCCATGACTTGCGCACGCGGGCCTTCCACTCCGCCAGCGCCCTGGCGCGACGGAAGCCATCGCTCGCCAACAGCTTGCCATGGCGCGAGGCCGGCACATAGAAGCGCTCGGTATACTCGGACACCATCCTGTCCGTGTTGAAATGCGGGATGCTGGAAATCATCGCCCGCTTGGAGATGTGAACCCATTCGTCCGAGAAACCGCTCTCGTTGCGGTTGTAGTAGGTCGGGATCACCTCGTTCTCCAGCACGTGATAGAGCGAGGCCGCGTCATCGGCATCGCGCATGTTCGGGTCGGCATGCTCGCCCTCGCCGCCGATGGCCCAGCCGTTGTCGCCCTGGTAGCCCTCCGGCCACCAGCCATCGAGGATGCTCAGGTTCGGCACGCCGTTCATCGCCGCCTTCATGCCGGAGGTGCCCGAGGCCTCCAGCGGCCGGATGGGATTGTTCAGCCACACGTCCACGCCGGAGGTCATGTAGCGGGCCAGCGTCATGTCGTAGCCCTCCAGCATCAGCACCTTGCCGACGAATTCCGGCCGCCGCGCATATTCATGGATGCGCCGGATGAGCTCCTGCCCCGGCTCATCGGCCGGGTGCGCCTTGCCGGCGAACAGGAACACCACCGGCCGATCCGAACGATCCAGAATCTCGCGCAGCCGCGCCTCGTCGTGGAACAGCAGCGTGGCGCGCTTGTAGGTGGCAAAGCGGCGCGCAAAGCCCACCACCAGCGTTCGCACGTCGAACAGCGACGTCATCCGTCGCACTAGGTGCGCGCTCTCGCCATTGCGGCGCGCCTGATGCTCCAGCAGCTGACGCACGTATTGCAGCATGCGCTGCTTGTTTGCCTGATGGATGCTCCAGTAGTGATGATCGGCGATGTCCTCCACGCCCTGCCAGAAATCCGGCTCCAGCAACTGCCCCCGCCACTGGCCGCCCAGATGCTGGTTGAAGGCGTTGATCCACTCCGGGGCCAGCCACGTGGCCACGTGCACGCCGTTGGTCACCGAGGTGACGGGATTCTCCTCCGGCTCCAGGTCGGGCCACATGGACTGGCACATGCGGGATGACACCTCGCCGTGGAGCCGCGCCACGCCGTTCACGTAGGCGGAGGCATGAATGGCCAGCGCGGTCTGGTTGAAGCCGCCCGAGCCGTGACCGAAATCGCCGTGGCCCAGGGCATGCACCTGCTTGATATCCATGCCCATCTCTCGCACGTAGCCGCCCAGGTGCCGGTCGAACAGGTCCAGCGGAAAGATGTCGTGGCCCGCGGGCACCGGCGTGTGGGTCGTGAACACAGTGTTGGCGCGCACGGCTTCCAGCGCCGCCTCCGGCGTCAGGCCGTGGTCGGCAATCAGCTCGCGCATCCGTTCCAGCGCGATGAAGGCCGCATGGCCCTCGTTGGCATGCCAGACCGTGGGGTGAATGCCCAGAAGCCGCAACGCGCGCACGCCGCCGATGCCGAGCACGATTTCCTGCTTGATGCGGTTCTCGATGCCGCCGCCATACAGCTGGTGCGTGATGCCGCGGCACTCCTCGCAATTGCCCGGCAGGTCCGTATCCAGCAGCACCAGCCGGATGTGCCCGGCCACCGCGATCCACACCTTGATATCCGTCGAGCATTCCGGGAACTCCAGGTGCAGGGTCAGTTCGTTGCCATCCCCGTCCCGGGCGGGCTCGATGCACATGTCGCCGAAACGGTTGTCATGATACTCGGCGATCTGCCGGCCGTGCGCGTCAATGGTCTGCGTGAAATATCCCTGCCGATAGAGCAGGCCCACGGCGGTGAATGGCAGGCCCAGGTCGCTGGCGGACTTGCAGTGGTCGCCGGCCAGAATGCCCAGGCCGCCGGAATAGATGGGCAGCGATTCGTGCAGGCCGAACTCGGCCGAGAAATAGGCGATGCAGTGCTCGTCGGCGTCCTCGAACGTGGACGGGAACCACTGGTGCTCTTCCTTGCGATAGGCGTCGTATTCCGACAGCACGCTGTGATACTCGGCCAGGAAGGCGCGGTCGCTGGCCATTTCATCCAGCCGGAGCTGGCTGACGCGACGCAGGAAGGCGCGCGGGTTGTGGCCGGTCATGCTCCACAACACCGGATCCATCTGGTGGAACAGCGCCCTCGCCTTGGAGTTCCACGCGAACCACAGGTCTCCGGCGATGTCCTCCAGTCGCGCCAGCGCCTCGGGAATGACGGGAGAAACGCGCAGATAATAGGTATGGCCCTTGGATGTCACCATGTGCTCCTTGCAAGTCGGTGTTGTGTCATGCGCCGGGAATCAATCGGCCCGGGAATCAATCGACGGTTTGCCGAAATGGTTGATGGCGCGGGGGCGGCGCAGCCTGTGCAAGCCCGCGGCTCAAGTCAATCCGGCCCGGCCCCGTCCGCCTCGACTCAATCGCCCCGCCCCAGCATCGCGGCCTTCAAGTCACCGTCCGCCGGATGCCGGCCCAGCCAGACTTCAAGCAACGCGCGCTGGAAATCCCGGCCCGGAATGCGGCCCAGCTCGCGCCCGTTCAGCATCACGCGGGTGTCGCCGCCCTTCAGAAAATCGAGATCATAAACGTCGCCGCGCCGGACATCGCCAAACAGGGCGTTGAAGGCCTCCAGCCGCTGGCGCAGCGCGGCCATTGCCCGCGCAGGCTGGTTCTTCTCAAACCCTTCCGTCCAGCCATTCGTCATTTTTTTCCTGTCCACATGGCCATACAGAAACACCATGCGCACGCGCCTGGGGCCGGTCTCGGCCAGCACGTCGCGCGCCGTGCGCGCCGGGCGGGCGAGATACAGCGCGCCGACATAGATGTCGAAGAAGAACTTCGTCCGCACCCCGGCGCCATTGAGCTTCAGCGTCTCGCCATCCACCACCGCCGCATCCGGGAGATGCACGCCCTCCACTTCCGCCGCCGGCGCCTGAGCGGACGCCAACACGGCCAGAAACAGCACTAACCATGCCGCGCGCCACCGGGCAGCCAGGCTCATCGCGCGTTGCCGCAATTCTTCAGATGGGTGTCGATGCGCAGGATGTGGTTGACCAGCCAGCTTTCCAGGAAGGTGTGCAGCTTTTCCAGCAAGTCCTGGCTCACGCCCTCGCGCTCGAAACGATCCCGGTAGAGACGATAGGTGTCCAGCAGCTTTTGGTGCTGCTCCTTGTTCTTCTCGGCCACCGGGCAGGCGGCGCGCCGCATGCAGATTTCCTCGAAACAGAAATGGGAGCGCGTGTACAGGCCCAACATGTCCAGAAACCGCTTCAGGTAGGCCTCGTCCGCGCCCGTCTCCATGTGCTCCTCCAGATCGGCCAGGTACTGGAAGAGCTGCTTGTGCTGCTCGTCAATGTCCGGATTGCCGGTCGAGTATTCGTCGCTCCACGCGATTGGCATGCGCCACCTCCGTTATCTACGCCCCGTTATCCATGCACGGCTACAGCCGCCCGATTCGGGGCAGCTCACCCACCAGCGGCCGCAGGTAGTCCAGCCATGCGGCCGTCACGTCGTTGCCTTCGGCATGGATGAAGGCATCATCCATCGAACGGGTCTCACGCGCCACCGTGGACAGCGGCGTGATGAAGTATTCGCTGGCATAGGGCTCGCTGGCCAGCCGGCGGATGGCCACCGAACCGTCCTCGTCTCCCTTCACCGCGTGCCGCACCGCGAACGCGCCCACCTCGCGCGCCTCGCGCGCATCCACCTCCGACACCACGGTCGGGAAGCTGCGCTGCAAGTAGCCGAAGGTGTCGGCGCGCACGCGCACCTTTTCTCCCTCGAACGCCTTCTTCGCATGCGAGGCCAGCACGTCGCCCAGCGCGCCGGTTCCGGAAAGCTGGACATTGCCGTGCGAATCCCGCTCGCCGGTGGTCACGATGGGATTGCCGTCGGCGTCGGCCACGCCCTCGCTCACCGCCACCACGCAGCGACCGAACTCGCCGTACACCCGGCGCACGTCCACGGCAAATTGCGCCACGTCAAACGGGCGTTCCGGCAGGTAGATCAGGTGCGGCCCGTCGCCATCGGCCTGCCGCGCGAGCGCCGAGGCCGCGGTCAGGAATCCGGCATGCCGGCCCATCACCACGTTGATCTTGACGCCCGGCAGCGCCGCGTTGTCGCGGTCGTCGCCCATGAAGGCCAACGCCACGAAGCGCGCCGCCGAGGCGAACCCCGGACAGTGATCGGTGACGCGCAGGTCGTTGTCAATGGTCTTGGGGATGTGCACGGTGCGGAACTCGTAATCGGCGTCACGCGCCATGCCGGCGATGATGTTCGCGGTCTCGGCCGAGTCGTTGCCGCCAATGTAGAAGAAATAGCGCACGTCGTGCTTGCGGAACGCCTCGAACACGCGCTCGCACTCGGCCTTGCCCGGCTTCAGCCGCACCGAGCCCAACGCCGCCGCCGGCGTGGCCGCCACCAGCTCCAGTTGTTCCTTCGAGGGATCGTCGAGATCCACAAAATCCTCGTTCATGATGCCAGCCACGCCGTGCCGCGCGCCCAGGATGCCGGTGATCGCCGCCTCGCCGCGCGCGGCCAGCACCGCGCCCACCAGCGACTGGTTGATGACCACGGTCGGCCCGCCGGATTGCCCGATCACCATCTTTCCCTTCAGCACATGCGCCTCCTTGCCGGCACGCCCGGCGAGGGCGCATCGTAGCACGCGCCAGCCCGCAAGGGAAAACCGCGCGTCTCCCGGCCAGGCCGGAACGGAGCGCGGGACTATGCCTGTTTCTGGAGTTGGCCTCGATGGCGCCGGCGGAATGCATGCCGGACGCGGAAGCGGAGATGCTGGAACGCATGGCTGACGCTCTTGGCGAGCACGAAGCGCAGGCCATCGAGCACGCCCACGTGCCGGTTGCGGCTCATCAGCATGCGCCGCCAGCGTTCGCTGTCGCCGTAGGCCGCCGCCACCACCGCCCGCCGTTCCGCCACGGTTTCGGGCCGCAGCCGCAGACCCGCGATGCGCGCGTCATTGCCGCGCAGGTTGCGAACCTCGCATGCCACCCGCACATGCTCGCCGGTGACCGGATTGAGGAACGACAACCAGCCCTTCGCCCCCTCCCCCAGCCGGGCCGGCTCCGCCAGCCGGCAGCGCGCGCCCTGGTAGGAGATGTCCAGCACGTCCACGGGCCGGCGCGCGCCGTCCAGCGCGAGTTCGGCGGAGAAACCGGCCGGCGCGCGTGGCTCCTTGCGCCGCTGCGGCTTCTCCAGCACGATGCCGAGCGCGCCCATGAGCATGATGATGTTGAAGCTTTCCCACATCAGCGCCACCAGCGTCTGGCCATAATCCTCGGGAAAGGCGACCAGGCGGTAGCAGGCGGCGAAAACGGACAGGAACGCGAACCCGATGGCCCAGTAGAACGGCCGGGCGAAGTCGCTGATGAACTCCTGATCCAGCCGTTCGCCCTTCGGCGTCACGGCAAAGGTCGCCCCGCGGGGACGGATCAGGGTCTTCAACACCACCGGGAACGAAAACAGCGCCTGCACCGTTTCATACAGCTCCGACACGAGGAACCACCGCACCTTGCCGTAGAAGAAATTCGCCACCAGCGTCACGCCCATCAGGTACGGAATGATGTAGGTGAGCACGCGCGGAAAGGAAATGTTCACGAACGCAATGCCGAACACGAGATAGAGCGACGGCGCCAGCAGGAAGATGACGCGCGGAATCGGAAACAGCCAGTAGAAGATGCTGTTCAGGTATCCCAGCCGCTGGCCGAAACTCAGCCCCTTCATGAACAGCGGATTCTTCAGCCGGAAGAGCTGAATCATGCCCTGGCACCAGCGAACGCGCTGGACGATGAAGCCGCTGAAGGTTTCCGGTTGCAGGCCGGCCACCATCGGACGATGGATATAGGCGCTGTCGTAGCCCCGCGCATGCAGCGTCAGCGCGGTCTCGGCGTCCTCGGTGATGGTTTCGCCGGAGATGCCGCCGATTTCCTCCAGGCGCCGGCGTCGAAGCAGCGCGGCCGAGCCGCAGAAGAAAGAGGCGTTCCAGAAATCCAGACCGCGCTGGCCGTGGGTGTAAAACATCTCGTATTCGCCCGGAAACGACTCCCCGACCTGAAGGTTCTTTTCCACCGGGTCGGGATTGAGGAAGAAATGCGGGCTCTGCACGAGGAAGAGATTGTCGTTGGCGAGGAATTGCCCGACCAGGTTCTCCAGGATGTCCACCGTCGGCACGTGGTCGGCGTCCAGAATCAGAATCAGCTCGCCGCGCGTGTGCGGCAAGGCGGCGTTGATGTTGCCCGCCTTGGCGTGCTCGTTGCGCTCGCGCGTCAGGTAATGCGCCCCCACCTCGGCGCACAGCGCCTTCAGCTCCTCGTGGCGCGCGAGCGCGGCCCGCGCCTTTTCGGGATCGGGATCGCCGCGTTTCTGAGCCGTTCCACCATCGTCCAGCAGATACACGTTCAGCTTGTCCGCCGGGTAGCGGATGTTTCTGGCCGCCAGCAGCGTCACCTCGAGCAAGTCCCGGTCTTCGTTGTAACTCGGGACGAACACATCCACGCTGGGCAGAAGGGAGCGATCCTCGGGCAGCTTCATCGGCTCCCGCCGCAGCGGATAGAGGTTCACGAACGCGCCGAGAAAGAAAATGCCAATCGCGATGAGCTCGGCCCCCACCAGAATCCAGCCGAAAGCGAAATTCAGGACGCCATCGTTCAGCGTCGGCACCGTATATTGAATGCGCCACAGAATGTAGCGCAGCACCACGAACGCCCCCAGCACCAGCACCAGAAGCCGCATGCGGCTGCCAGGGTCCTGATGCGTGCGCGCCAGATAGATCTTGCGCAGAAAAAGAATGGCCAGCGCCATCGTGATGCCGACGCCGAGCTGTTCGGCCGGCAGCCACGCCATCTTCGCGAACGCGGCGAAAACCAGCAGCAAGAGCGCCGCCACGACAAACCAGAAGGCATCCTTCCAGTCCCGAATCATGCCGGACATCTACAACCCCTCGCGCGCCGGAACCGAGCGTTCCTCGACGATGCGCAGGCCGCCAGGCCCCGGGCGAAGCGCAAGCTGCTTGAAGCTCTCGTCGCGATACGAATCCGATTCATAGCGCTGGAAAAAGGTGACCAGCCACAGCCCCTTTCGCCGGCGCGCGCGGATATCGCGCAGCTCCACCCTAATCCAGGCCTTGCCGGCGATGCGGGCGCGGCGCCGCGCCTCCCACGCCTTTTTCGAGGCGAAACCCGGCGGCAGGCGGAAATCATCCGCATAGGCCGCCAGATAGGCGTTCACGTCCTTGCCGCTCCAGGCCCTGGCCCACCCTTGAACGAAATCCATCACTCCGGCCGGAACCGCCGCCGTCGCCTCTCCGAGCCCGCCAATCTTCGCGCCTTCGGGCGCGGCCCACGCGGCGGGAACCGCCAGCCACGCCAACAACAACGCAATAAAGCCATGTTTCATTGGTAGGCATCCTCCAGAAAGCGCCGCCGGAGATCGCGGCTGAACACCGCGGCCCGCTCGCCGAAATGCCACTCCAGCCCCAGCATCAGGCCCACATCGCGGTAATTGGGCGGACTGCCGCGAACAATCAGGCCCCCGTGCGCGAACCAGCGCGGCGTCAGAAGCCGCGCCAGCAGCAGTTCCACGTTGTAGCTCAGCCCATTGGCCACGCTGCCCCGGAACAGGGTCGGGTCGGCGCTCAGGGGGAACAGGCGAACATCATCCGACTTCGACCACTGCCAGGCGGCGTCGGCATGCCCGCGCAGCACCCAGCGGGCCGCCTCCGGGCTCAGATAGTCCCACGCCAGCCCCAGGCTGAAGGACTGTTGGGGGCTGAAATAGCCGCCATGGCCGATGGTGAACGGCAGGGCGTTGTGGGCGTAGTGCTCGTAAGCCAGAAAAGGCCCCAGGCTCATGAAGTCGGCCGGCCAGCCGTCCACGTCCCTGGCCAGGCCGGCGCGCGCGGCCAGATGCGTGTTGGCGAGCACTTGCCGCCCGCGCAGCCGCTCCGCCAACCCCTCCGCGTTCAGGCTCCAGCGCCCCGGCATATCCCGCCAGCCGGAGACGCGCAGGCCGCTTCGCATGACCTGCCCCCACGGCTGACCGAGCCCATCCAGCCGCCCGACATAGCTCAATGCGTTCGCCTTCAGCGGCGCATGGTAGATCGTCGCATCCCCGTGCCAGTCCGCGCTAACGGCGGCGAGCCCGGCCTCCCAGGCCAGCGCGCGCGGCATGCCCGGCCCGCGCGGCGGCAGCGTCAGCCGGGCATGCGGCTTCCAGACGCCGCTTCGCATGTAGGCCAGCGACCATTGCATGTCGCTCACCGAAACGCCGGGCGCCGGCGAGCCCGCCGCCGCATTGCGCTCGTAGGGAACGGCCGCCCGGTGCGCGGGGGCGCGCACGCGCACCAGGGCGCCGGTCAGCGACAGCTCATGCACGCCGCCCAGCGTCATTCGCCCCTGCAACACCGGCAGTTCGAGGACATCCATCCGCTCCAACGGATGCGCGCCGGCGCGAGAGCGCCACGACAATCCAGCCGCCAGACTAGGGAACTCCAGGTTCTTCAGCGAGGCGCGGCCGCCCTGCACGCGAGCGGCCAGGAACTGCTTGCGGCCGTAGAACCACGCCGCCCTGTCCGACACGGCATCCGCCCGCGTGATGCGCGAGCCCTCCAGCGCCCGCGCATCCTTCGTCTCCGCATACAGCTTCGCGAACACGCGGTGCGCCTCGCGCCGCTTGCCCATGCGGTTGAGGCTCCAGCCCAGAATCAGCCGCTCGGAAGTCGCCAGCTTGCGCCGCGCGGACAGCGCCCGGGCCAGCCGAACCACCCCGGCATCGTCCCGCACCTTGTAGCTGGCGAACAGCTCCCGCGACATCGCCGCCTGAAGCGCTTCCTCGTCGGACAGGGTCAGCGACGACGGAGGAGGCAAAAGCAGCGTCGCCCGCACCCGGTGACCCAGCGCCCACCGCGCGGTGAACACGCCGGCCGGCGTCTTGCCCGCGCCGCCCTCATCCAGATAACGATGGAACCAACGCGCCGCTTCCGGCTTCAGCCCCTTCTCCCGCAAGGCCATGCCCATGGCCAGCACGTCCTGGGGCCCGGGCGACCACTGGCCGTCCAGCAGCAGCGCCCGGGCGCGCGCCTCCAGCGCCCTGGCTGCGCCGGCATCGCGCGCCCGTCGGATGCCCTGGCTGAGATGCCGGAATTCGGCGAGATTCGCGAGGGGCGATCCGGCTTTCCGCATGGCTTGCGCCAGCGCCCCCGCCCTGGCGTGGGGCAAGTCCCGCATCGCGGCATCCAGCGCCGCCACGAGCGCGTCATCGGGCGCGCCACTGGCAGCGCAGCGCGTGAACAGCTTGCGATAATGCCGCTCGGCGCGGCCGACGTAGCCTAGCCGCGCCCAGGCGTGCGCCAGCAGCGACTCATGCTTCGGAAAGCGGCAACCGAAATCCCGCGGATGCAGGCCCGCGTCCTCCACCACCGCGAACCAGTCTCCCTGCTTGCGCGCCCGCTCCCGGACGCGATTCACCCGCGCCACGGCAAGCCAGTGCTCCAGCTCGGTCAGGGATTTCCCCCGATGCGTCGCCCGGTAGCGCCGCAGCCGGGCTTCCAGCAGCTCCAGCTTGCCCGTGCGATACAGCCGCCAAAGCTCCGCCTCTCCAGCATCCGCGCCGCGCGCGGCGCTGGCCTTCACCGAGCCCGGCGCCTGCCGCGCCGGCGCGCCCGGCAGCACTTCCTGCGGCAGGGCGAACGACCGCGCCTGCGCCGATGCGGCCGCGCGCGCCATCGCGGGCGCGAGCGCCCATACCGCCGCCAGCATGACGCCGACCGCCAGGGCCATGCGGCCCATGCGACACGATGCTTGCCCCCTCAAGACCGAGCCGGTCAGCGCGGCAGTTCGTTCTGGGCCAGGCGCGCGAGCAGGCACAGGCTGGCCTCGTAATAGTGGATGTTTCGCCAGGGGATGGCGGGCGGCGCGCCCTTGTCGCCAAGCGCGCGGCGAACCAGGGCGTCAATGGCCCGCGCGCCCTGGAACTGGCCGCCAAGCCGCACCCAGTCCGACTCCAGATTCACGCGCTCGGGCCCCACTTCGATCCAGTTGAACTCCGACCAGAAGCGCGCATACGGCTTCAACTCCTTCCGCTCCCCGGCCCAGGCCAGATACAACGGCACGCGCATGGCGTCGAAGGAAAACATCGGCGGCGAACCGTCCGGGCGAAGCCG
>JALVTX010000053.1 GCA_027035825.1 Mariprofundaceae bacterium | reverse complement strand
CGGGGGGCAGCGCTCTCCGGCCATGCGTGGCAAACGGGCGTGCTCGTCGGCTTCATCATCAGCATGAGCTCCACCGCCGTCGTGCTCACCATGCTCAAGGACGCCGGCGAGCTGGAGCATCCCTTCGGCCAGAACGCGCTGGCCGTGCTCTTGATGCAGGACATCGCCATCGTGCCGATGATGATCGTGATTGGCATGATGGCGGGCGACGCCGGCGACTGGCGGGCGACGCTGGCGCGGCTGGCCGGCGGCGCGGCATTGGTGGCGCTGGCCGTGTGGATGATGCGCAATCCCGGCCGCTGGCGCATCCCCGAGGCGCTGAAGACCACTGTGGATCGCCGCGTGATGCTGGGCTTGCTGCTCTGCTTCGCGGCCGCGGCGCTGACCGCCGAGATGGGCCTTTCCGCGCCCTTCGGGGCGTTTCTCGCCGGCATGCTGTTGCACGCCTCCGACCAGGCCGACTGGGTGCGCGAGCACCTGCGCTCGCTCTACGTGGTGTTCGTGGCCATCTTCTTCCTGTCCATCGGCATGCTGGTGGATGTCGCCTACGTGGCCGCGCACTGGCCGCTGATGCTGGCCCTGACGCTGGCCGTGCTGGTGCTGAACTCGGGGCTGAACTCGCTCATTCTGCGCGCCTTGGGCGAGCCCTGGCCACTGGCCATGCTCACCGGCGGCCTCCTGGGGCAAATTGGCGAGCTGTCCTTCCTGCTCACCTCGCTGGGCCTGGCCGGCGGCCTGCTCTCGGACGCCGCCGCCCACATCATCGTGGCCGTGATTGCGCTGTCGCTGATGTTCAGCCCGGTGTGGATGGCCGCCATCCGCCTGTTCGTGCGCGACGCACCCCACATTGCCGGCCACGCCGTTGACTGAAGCGCCCGGCCCCGCTCGCTTGCAGCCCCCCCTGCGCGCCGTGGCGCTGATGGGGCCGACCGGCGTCGGCAAGTCGGCGCTGGCGCTGGAGCTCGCCGAAGCGTGCGGCGCGGCCATCCTCTGCTGCGACTCGATGCAGGTCTATCGCGGGCTGGACATCGGCACCGCCAAGCCGACGCGAAAGGAGCGGGCGCGCGTGCGTCACCTGCTGCTGGATTGCTGCGAGCTGCCGGACACCTTCTCCGCCGCCCGCTGGGCGCGACTGGCCCACGAAGCCATCCGGGCCGAGAACGCGGCCGGGCGCATCCCGCTCATCGTCGGCGGCACGGGGCTCTACCTGCGCGCGCTCACCGAGGGACTGGCGGAGATTCCGCCCGAGGATGAATCGGTGCGAACGCGGCTGGCCGAAGAAGCCAAAAGGCTTGGCACGCCGGCGCTGCACGCGCGGCTGGCGCGGCTGGATGCCGAGACGGCGGCCCGCCTCTCCCCCAACGACACGCAGCGCGTGCTGCGGGCGCTGGGCGTGACCGAAACCACCGGCCGCCCGTTCAACGACTGGCTGCGCACGGCCCGCAAGGCAAGCGCGCGCATCCACTGCCCGGTGTTCGTGCTGGAGATGCCGCGCGAGACGCTGCGCGAGCGCATCGCGGCGCGCTTCGCGGCGATGATGGACGCCGGCTGGCTGGAGGAAACGCGGTGGCTGGCCTCGCTGGAGCTGCCGGAGGCGCATCCGGCGGTGCGCGCCGTGGGCTACCGCCAGTTGCTCGCCCACCTGCGCGGCGCATGCACGCTGGAGGTGGCCGTGCGGGACGGCATCACGGCCACCCGCCGCTACGCCAAGCGGCAGATGACCTGGTTCGCGCATCAGACGCCGGAGGCGACGCGGGGCGACGCGGAACAGCTCGCGCCGCGCATCCAGCGCGCACTGGCCGGGGAAATGGACGCATGAGCGGGGCATGGGAAGCGCCGACGGCGCGCGACGCCGCGGTGGTCGTGCATCCGGAGATGCTAGACGCCCGCCGCGGGCAGGCGGCGTGGGATGCGCGCGCGGCCGAGTTCCTGCGGCTGGTGGACGCCGGCGGCTGCGACGTGGCCGCCGCCATCCGCCTGCCGGTGCGCGCGCCCCGGCCGGGCACGCTGCTCGGCCCCGGCCAGGTGGAGGACGTCCGCCGCCTCGTGGCCGCGCATGAGAGCCCCGTCGTGTTCGTGGATCACCCGCTCACCCCGGTGCAGCAGCGGAATCTGGAGAAGGCCTGGAACGCCAAGGTGGTGGATCGCACGGGCCTGATCCTGGAAATCTTCGCCGCCCGGGCGCGCACCCGCGAGGGCGCGTTGCAGGTGGAGCTGGCCAGCCTGAACTACCAGATCAGCCGCCTGGTGCGCTCGTGGACGCACCTGGAGCGGCAGCGCGGCGGCTTCGGCTTCCTGGGCGGGCCGGGCGAGCGCCAGATCGAGCTCGACCGGCGCATGATCCGCAACCGCATCCGCCAGATCGAGAAGGAACTGGCGAAGGTGCGGCGCATGCGCGCCATCCAGCGCGCGGGCCGGGCGCGCAAGGACTTGCCGACCATCGCGCTGGTGGGCTACACGAACGCCGGCAAGTCCACGCTGTTCAACCGCCTGAGCCGGGCCCATGTGCACGCGGCCGACCAGCTCTTCGCCACGCTCGATCCGACGCTGCGCAAGATTCGCCTGCCCGGCGGCCGCGAGGCCATGCTCTCGGACAC
>JALVTX010000052.1 GCA_027035825.1 Mariprofundaceae bacterium | reverse complement strand
TCCGCGCCGGGTACGCCGGGGCCATGGGCGGCCTGTCGGCGATGTTCAAGGCCATGCCGCAGATGGAGAAGGGGCGCGATCTGTTGCTGGAGGCCGAGAAGATAGACCCCAAGGCGCTGAACGGCTCCATTTACACGACCTTGGGCAGTTTCTACTACATGGTGCCGGGCGGATTCATCGGCTTCGGCGACGACGACAAGGCGCTGGCCTACCTGAAGAAGGCGCTTCAGATCGCGCCGGATGACATGGACGCCAACTACTTCATGGGCGATTACTGGCTGGATCAGAAGCAGTACAAGAAGGCCTTGCCGTATTTCGAGAAGGTGCTGACGCTGCCGGACGTGCCGGACCGACCGGTCTATTCCAAGGGGCGCAAGGCCGAGGCCCTCAAGAAACTGGCGCTGGTGAAGAAGAAGCTGCATATCCATTGATCCCATCGCAAAAAGTCCGTCCTTGGACTTTTTGCTTGACGGGAAGCGAAAGGCGCGACTTTCGCTTCCCTCACAAATCCATCGCTTGCTTGCGCAAGTTCTGGATTTGCGCGGCCGTCCCTGGCCGCGATGGCGGCTTCCCGCGAAGCCGTCATCCATCGAGCGTTTGATGCCTTGATAGGGGCTCATGGGGGGAAGGCCGCTGGCCTTCCCCCTTCATTTCTGTATGCTCCGCGGCCATGCCGAAGGTGGAAGAGAAGCGCAAGGATGAGCTGACGTCGCGCCAGGCGTTGAGCATGGCGGTGGAGCACCCGCGCGCGCTGCGCAACCGCCTGTCCAGGCTGCATGCAAGCGATCTCGGTCGCCTGCTCCTGAACTGCAAGGATGACGACGAGCGCATCGCCATCCTGGAGCGCATCCCAGAGGAGCAGCGCGGCGATGCGCTGCTCGAACTGCCCGAGGGCATGCGCGAGGATCTGCTGGCCCGGCTGACCGCCCGCGAGATCGAGGGCGTGGTCGAACACCTGGATTCGGACGACGCGGCGGACATCCTCCAGTCGGTCGAGCAGGACGTTGCCGATGCGGTGATGGATCGGCTGGACGCAGACGAACGACGCGAGATCGAACCGCTGCTCGCGCACGACGAGGAGTCCGCCGGCGGCCTGATGCAGGCCGAGCTGTTCAAGGTGCGCGCCGGCTGGAAGATCGAGAAGATTCTCACCGTGCTGCGTCGGTTCGGCCACGAGATCGAGAACCTGAACTACGTCTATGTCGTGGACGAGGACGACCGGCTGGTCGGCGTGATTCCGCTGCACAAGCTGCTGTTCTGCGAGCCGGACGAACTGGTGGATCGGGTGATGGATCGCGATTTCCCGCGCGCCCACGCCGGCCAGGACCAGGAGGAGGTGGCGCGCATCTTCGAGCAATACGACGTGCTGGCTCTGCCGGTGGTGGACGATGATGGCGTGCTGGTCGGTCGTATCACCGCGGACGATATTCTCGACGTGGTGCAGGAAGAGGCCACCGAGGACATGTATCGCCTGGCCGCGCTGTCCGAGGAGGACGACCTGGCCGAGCCCGTGCCGACGACGGCCTGGCGGCGCGGCGTGTGGCTGCTGGTCAACCTGGGCACGGCGATCCTGGCCTCGACGGTGATCGCGCAGTTCGAGGAGACGATTTCCCGCGTGGTGGCGCTGGCGGTGCTGATGCCCATCGTGGCCAGCATGGGCGGTATCGCCGGCACGCAGACGCTGACCGTGATCGTGCGCGGCATCGCGCTGGGGCGGGTGACGCTGGCCAACGCCTGGCGGGCGCTGGCCAAGGAGGTGATGGTCAGCGTAGTGACGGGCGCGAGCTTCGCGCTGGTGATGGGCGTGGTGGCCGTGCTCTGGTTTCCCGACCTCGGCGCGCGCCTGGGGTTGGTGATCGCGGCGGCGATGCTCATCAACCTGCTGGCGGCGGGCCTGGCCGGGGCGCTGATTCCGCTGACCCTGCAACGCCTGAACATCGATCCGGCGCTGGCTTCGGGCACGATCCTCACCACGGTGACGGACGTGGTCGGCTTCTTCGCCTTTCTGGGCCTGGCGACGAAATTCCTGTTGTAACTCCGGGCGCGCGAAGCGCCCTTGACACACTCTTGTGTTTTCTGCTATGCCACCGCTTGCAATGGAAGCGAGGAGGATGGGAGTTGGCCGCGGTTTGGCGGGCTTGCTGGTCGCCTGGTTGTTGGCGCCATGGGTGGCCCATGGCGCTGACAATGGCTTGTCCGCGCTGGCGTTGCCGGCCTGGAGCCTGAGCGGCAGCAACACCTTCCGCGTGGACGGCTACAACGCCTACGGCAATCGCGCGGCCTCGCCCTATCCCTTTACCGGCGTGATGACCTACGATGACCTGGATTTGCACCTGGGTCGCGAATGGACGCCGTTCCGGCGCACGGACATCCAGATCAATGGCCTGTTGTACAACGATTCCCGCTACCGCAGCAATTTCCAGGGCGCGGTGCCAGAGCGGGTGAACCTGCATCACGAGGACGGCGAGGCATGGCTGCCGTGGCGGCTGGACGCGGGCGATTTCTATGCCTACACCAGCTTTCGCACCATGCAGCGGCCGCTGAAGGGCGTTCAGGTGGAGTTGCAGCCGCTGGGCGACTGGGGCGGCGCGCGGCAATC